>DASXTD010000613.1:0-2496 GCA_036505655.1 Chloroflexota bacterium | reverse complement strand
TCGGCATCAAGGGGCCGGCCTGCTACCGCGCCTTCTATTTGGACGGGCCAATCCGCCTGGTGGTAGACGTGCAGGCGCAGAGCTAGGTTGAACGGCTTTCAGGATGTCCAGACAACTGGGGGCTTCCCAGACGTAGGATGGCGGGCCATCCTCTGCGACAACGGAGTTCGAGGTGGCCGAGATCGCCCAGTATTCGTAGGGCGATGTGAGGGGCTGGCGATACGTAGCTCGGACGAACCTGCCCGACAATGGTTTTCCGGACATAGGTGCTCCGGCTGCGACCGGCGTTCTTTTGCGCCACCTCCGGGCAAGGCTTGCTTGGCGCCAAGCGTTTGGCGCCACGTCCACGCGGATTGTGCGCACCTCGAGCACCATGGCGACTCTGGACGTCAGCCCGTCATCGATGTCATGGGTGCGAAATGTCATTGGTATAGAGCCGCTCAGCCGCCCGTCAGCACGTATCGTTCAAAATCTGGGCTCGGATTCGATACACCGTGTGGTCTGGGAAGGTCGGAGCCGGCGCCAGGGGCCCATAGCCGGCATCCGCTTGCTTCACGGCGCCGGCAAGCGCCCACACGCGCGTTTGACTTAGCTGAATGTCGGTGACGCGGTAGCGATGCGCGACTTCGAGGATCCCGGCCAGCGGCGCGTTAGGGATCATAACCGTAGGAAATCCCGTGGCTTGTGTTATCTCCCAGGGATTCCTGGTCATCAGAACGACGTTTGTTCCGATGCACATCTGCTCGGTGCGCAGGGACGAGGTCAACATGGCGGCCCCGTCGCCAGTTTGGTTGTTGGCCCCGATGTACGCGTTGCTCGCCGGCAACGTCAGCAAAGGCCCCAATGCCATGACGGCCACTATTGACGCAGTAGCTGCCGGCCGAAAGCGAAGCTTCTGCAGCTGCAGAATGGCGCCGACCACAACGACCGGCACTATCGTCGCCATTGCCTTGTCGACGCCCCCTGCGCTCGAGACGACAGGGACGACCAGGGCGTAGAAGACCACAACAACGACCGCGAACCCCGCGGGCACGAGCCACGGCCAAGCGATGGCTGACCGCAACCATTGGAAGGCAACCAAGTGCAGCCTTGAGCGCCATGACACCGCTTCACTGTTGGTGGAACGATCTGTGCGCGACAGGGCCGATCCCAGTAAGAGGAGTGCCAGGACAGCGTCCGGCGGAAACATTGAGGCGAAGCCGGCGCTGATTTCATTCACCAGCGCTCTCGCTCGCAAGACCGCGAAGGTCACCGGGCCACCCCCAAGAAGGGCCCGGAAGGATTGGTCGACATGGGGCGAAAACAGGTCCTCATACGTGTTGATGAAAGGGACTTTTGTAAATGCCGACAACATCGGGGCGCCCGCATAGATCGCGTTCATCACGTACAGGGGCAGCGTGACGACTACGTAGCCCGCCAATGTCATCGCCACCGGCAAGGCTTTGTGACGGTTTGTAGGTGATGCTGCCGCGCCGATGACCACCACGATGATGAGGAGAAGCCCTTCGTTACGGGAGAGGCCAGCCAGACCGGCCATGACTCCGGCGACGGGCCAGAGCCAAGGGCGCGAACGAGCACCCACGGCCGCAGCCATTGTGAGTACCCCGAAGGCCGCCAGATAGTTCGCGCTCTCCGCCTGCACGCTGAAACGGGTGATGACAGGCTGCACGGTCACCACCGCCGCGGCCGCGGCGGGCACCCATTGCGATCGGGTGAGTCCCCGGGCCAGCCAGTACGTTCCGGCAGCGAGCACAACCGACATCACGACACTTACGGTCAGCGCCGCCGCCAACCCGTGACTGAAGTGGACGGCGATCCACATCAGCACCGACGGCATCGGCAACCAGTAATCAAAGGCGTAACGTGGCAGGTCGGGCTGTCCGGTCAGGAACTCCCAGATGAAGTCGACCTTTGGACCGCGTCCCGCGTCGAGGTTCTGTGCCACGTTGTAGTAGAAGGCGGGATCAGCATGCCCTGGGTACCTGGCATTGCGAAGCGCGTAGAGGCGATAGACGGCCACTGCGCCGACAAAGCACACGCTGCCGAGTGCCCAAAGGTTTCTCGAAACCCGCTCGGGCAAGGTGGCGTTGGACCGCCCGCCGGCGCTTCCGCCCTGACCGCTACGGATGATTGCAAGGAGTGCCGCGCCGCTCATCGGACGATATGAGTAGTCGTCAGTTGTGGACGTCAGCCGACATCACGCGACTATCGCAGACACAACCAGACCAATTCTCAAAGTCGCCCAGCGCGCGAGACCGACTCACGTCACGGATAGTAGAAGCTTGATGCGCTGCCTCGAGCTAGTGGCTGGAAATGCCGTAGACCCCCAAGGGACCGAGGTCTAACGCCCTCCCGGGCTCTTCGCAACCACGTCGTGGTCAGGACGAGGACGCCACCTGAAAGTCTTCCAAAGACAGTCCTGGCCGGGCGCCGCGGTGATTCCTTTCGCCGGTGCCCAGCAGCCAGTACCCGCGACCCCAGTCTGGAGCCTCCGGG
>DASXTD010000612.1:0-10198 GCA_036505655.1 Chloroflexota bacterium | reverse complement strand
CGCTGAGGAACGGTGCCAATTCCGCTCTGACGCAAGTCGGAGAAGATGAGGGAAGGAGAGCGAAGCTGTAATACGCGCGCCCCTTCCCCATTGCCGGGAAGGGGTTTTTGATTATGGAGCCCGCCCACCCCCTGGGGCCTTTGGCCCCTGACCCCCCTGGGTCACGGGCTCGGTCAGTTCCTCAGGGGGGAATCCAACCGGCCACGGGCCGAGGACACGAGGAGACGGAATGGGGTTCATCAAAGGACTGGTGTGCCGGGAGTGCGGAGCAACCTACGACCTCTCTCCCCTTCACGTTTGCGAGGCCTGTTTTGGGCCGCTCGAAGTCGCCTACGACTATTCGGCGATCGCCGGCGTCATCTCGCGCGAGAGCATAGCTCAGGGGCCGGCCAGCTTGTGGCGTTATCGCCCGCTGCTGCCTGTCGAAGATGAGCCGCCCGTTGATCTCCAGGCGGGCTTCACTCCGTTGCTCAAGGCCGAGAATCTGGGCCGCCAGCTTGGGCTGCGCAACCTGTACATCAAGAATGACACAGTCAACCCATCCTTCTCTTTCAAAGACCGACCCGTCACCGTGGCGGCCACTCGCGCCCGGGCGTTCGGGTTCACCACTCTGGCTTGCGCCTCCACCGGCAACCTGGCCGCCGCGGTCGCTGCGCACGCGGCCAAAGCTCAGATGGATTGCGTGGTCTTCATCCCGGCCGACCTCGAACGGAGCAAGGTCGTCAACATTGCCGTCTATAACCCGACGCTGGTCGAGATCAAGGGCAACTACGATGATGTGAACCGGCTGTGCGCGGAGATCGCAGATCGCTATGGCTGGGCATTCGTCAACATCAACCTGCGCCCCTACTACGCTGAGGGCAGCAAGACCCTCGCCTTCGAAGTGGCCGAGCAGTTGGGCTGGCGAGCGCCCGATGCTGTCGTTATTCCGACCGCCAGTGGGGCACTTTTCACGCGCGTGGCTCGTGGCTTCCAGGAGCTGGCTGACGTGGGCCTGATCAGTCGTGCCAAGCCTCGGATGGGGCTGGCCCAGGCCGCCGGCTGCTCACCCATCGTCAGCGCGCACGAGGCCAACTCGTTCACGATTCGACCAGTCAAGCCATCGACGATTGCCAAATCGCTGGCGATTGGGAACCCCGCCGACGGCTACTACTGCCTCAAGACCATCAAGGAGACCAACGGCTTCGCAGGCTCTGTCACCGACGAGGAAATTGTGGAAGGGATGAAGCTGTTGGCGCGCACGGAGGGCATTTTTGGCGAGACGGCGGGCGGCGTCAGCGTCGGCGTGCTCAAGAAGAGCGCCGAGACTGGGCTGCTAGACCCCGACGAGACCATCGTCGTCTATGTGACGGGCAACGGCCTGAAGACCCCGGAGGCCGTGGCCGATACGGCGAACGTTTCCGTCTCCATCGAAGCGACGATGGAGGATTTCGAGCAGGCACTGGGCGCGCGTCGGGAGCTCGTCCGTGCATAACTTTCCAGGAGAACGTCCTTGACCGTCCGCGTCCGAGTTCCCACGCCTCTGCGTAACCTGACTGAGGGGCAAGCTGACCTCACCAGCGACGGTGAAAGCGTCGCCGCCTGCCTGGCCGAGCTCGATCAGCGGTTCCCCGGCTTTTCCGAGCGCATTCTCGACGACGAGGGTGAGGTCCGCCGATTCGTAAACCTCTTTGTGAATGGGGAAGACATCCGCTTTCTGGAGGGCCTGGTGACAATCGTCAAGCCTGGCGACGAGCTTTCGATCGTTCCCGCAATGGCGGGGGGCCGCTAGCCGGAAAGGGCCGCGATTCGATCTCTGGCGGGTCCGACGATGGAGTCATCCGAAGTGAGCTCTGGAATCAAAAGATATTCCTGGAGCGCGTCGTCGTTCTGGCCGGAGAGCTCGAACAACGAACCGAGCACCAGATGGGCGGGGGCATAGCCCGGGTTCAGGGACAAAGCCGTAAGCGTGCTGTCAAAAGCGCTGGCCACATCGCCAGTCTGGGCTTCACTGGATCCGAGCACCGTCCATAGAGCCGGATCGTCCGGGTAAGTAGCCGCCAACTCGGTCAATGAAGCCACCGGGTCTCCCAGGTCCGGCGATCCCGCATACAGGTTGGCGAGCGAAAGTCGCGCCTCCGCATATTCTGGGTCCTCCGCCAACGCGCTCACGAAATATTGGGCAGCGGTTGCCGAGTCGCCCTCTTGAGCATAGGCTCGGCCCCCCAAGTACAACGCGACGGCATCGTGAGGATTGTCGTCGAGTGCAGAGTTCATGGCGGCGATGGCGCTGTCCGGATCGCCTTGATCGAGGGCGGTCGCAGCCTGGTCTAGCAAATCGTCCGAGTCCTGGGCGCGCACTATCGGAGCGGCCAGGCCAACTGTCAGCAGCAGGACGCCGACTGGGGTCAAGAACCGAGCCACAAAACGGGAGCGACGGGTCATAGTTGGTGGCCTCCCTGAAGCGAAATTGATGGGCTCTTTTGTAGCGATCAGGCAAACGCCCGCTCTCTCCTGACGTTACAAGGCGGACGCTTAGTACAGGCTACGTGGAGAGATCCCGTCTGCCGCCCGCCTCCATCAGGTAGAATTCGGCGCAGACAAGCGCAGGAATGAGTCTGAACACGTGCGAATCTCCATGCGTGCCGACTACGGTGCACGCGCCATGATCGACCTCGCCCAGCATGCCGGGATGGGCTTGATCCAGAGCGCGTCCATCGCCAATCGGCAGCGAATTCCCGAGTCCTACCTCGAGCGGTTGCTGGCCGCGCTCCGCCGTGCCGGCCTGGTGCGCAGCGTGCGCGGACCGTCTGGTGGCCACGAGCTTGCGCGCACCCCGGCTGCTATCACGCTGGGCGACATCTGGGATGCGCTGGAAGGGGTATCGGGTTCGGGCAGCTGCATGGATGACGAGTACGCCTGCAACGTGTCGCCCAACTGCGTCCTGCAGGACGTGTGGCGTGAGCTCGAAGAGAGCTCTAGGCAGATCCTTCACGGCAACACGCTGGAGCAGCTGGCGGACCGCCAGGCGAGACGCCGGGTCCAGGCCACGTATCACATCTAATGAGGCTGGTTTGAAGTCAATACCCAGGCCAATCGGGACTCGTCCGCTCGTGGCGGAGAGCGTCCTGGACCTGGTAGGGAATACACCCCTGGTCCGGCTGAACCGGGTCGTGCCGCCTGACTCCGCCACCGTTTACGCGAAGATCGAGTCACAAAACCCGGGTGGCAGTGTCAAGGATCGCATTGCCCTCGCGATGATCGAGGCGGCGGAGGCAAGCGGGGAGCTGCGACCCGGGGCGACCATCATCGAGCCGACCAGCGGGAACACTGGTATCGGCCTGGCCATCATAGCTGCCGCAAAAGGCTATCGGCTGGTATTGACCATGCCGGACGACATGAGCCTGGAGCGCCGCAAGCTGCTCACCCGGCTGAGGGCCGAGCTGATGCTGACGCCACGTGAAGAGGGCATGACCGGCGCCGTGGAGGCCGCCCACCAGCTCCTGGCGGAGCACGCCGACTGGTTCATGCCCCAGCAGTTCGAGAATACGGCCAACCCCGAGGCCCATCGCCGCACCACTGCCCAGGAGATCCTGACAGCGCTGGGAGCAGAGATCCACGCGTTTGTGGCCGGGGTCGGCACTGGGGGGACTATTACCGGCGTGGGGCAGGTGCTCAAAGCGGAGTGCCCGGGCATCCAGGTGGTTGCCGTCGAGCCCGCCCGGTCACCGGTGCTCAGCGGAGGCACTTTTCAGCCGCATGCCATCCAGGGCATCGGCGCCAACTTCATCCCGCCCATCCTGGATCGTTCGATCATCGATGAGATCCTGATGGTCGAAGACAAGGAAGCCGAGCAGATGTCGTTGCAGCTCGCTCAGCAGGAGGGGCTCTTAGTTGGCATCTCCTCAGGGGCCAACGTGGTAGCCGCGGGTCGGATCGCCAGGCGCTTGCGGCCGGGCCATACCGTGGTTACGATCTTGCCCGATACCGGCGAGCGCTACCTCAGCCTTGACTTTTGACGTGCCGTGCGCCGCATATTGAAGACAGGCCCTGAGGCTGGGAGGAAACTAACAAGATGAGTGTGGAAGTAGCAGAAGGCGCGAACCACCGCGTGCTAACCATTGACCAGATTCGCCGCTACCAACGGCAGATCATCATGCCCGAGGTGGGTAGTCCGGGTCAGCGCCGACTGCTGAACGCGAAAGTGCTCCTAATCGGAGCTGGCGGCCTGGGCTCGCCAGCGGCCCTTTATCTGGCAGCGGCCGGTGTTGGGACGGTGGGCATTGTCGACTTCGACACGGTCGATATGTCTAACCTGCATCGCCAGATCTTGCACGGCCACAGCGACGTGGGCCGACCAAAGGTCGACTCGGCTGCCGATACGCTGCACGACATCAACCCCGATGCGGAGATCGTGGCCTACAACGAGCCGCTCTCGTCCTACAACGCCCTCGATATCATTCGACCCTACGACATCGTGGTCAACGGGTCGGACAACTTCCCGACTCGCTACCTGGTCAACGACGCCTGCTATTTCCTGAAGAAGCCTCTGGTGGACGGGATGATTTTCCGCTTTGAGGGGCAGGCAACAGTCTACGAGCCGGGCAAGGGCTGCTATCGCTGCTTGTTCCCCGCGCCACCGCCACCGGGAGCCGTGCCCAGCTGCGCCGAAGCTGGCGTGCTCGGCGTCCTGCCCGGCATCGTGGGCTCCATCCAGGCGCTGGAGGCGATCAAGCTCATCCTGGGTGAGGGGACCTCCCTCGTCAACCGACTGCTGATCTTCGATTCACTGCCTATGGAATTCCGCGAGGTGAAGATCCGGCGGGATCCCAGCTGCCCGGTGTGCGGCGATGAGCCGTCGATCACCGAGCTGATCGATTACGAAGCGTTCTGCGGCGGGCCAGCGGCCTCCGCTCTCAGCTGAAGGCGCGCGACATTGGGCGTTCAGATCCAGGTGCCGGCTGTCTTGCGCAAGCATACAGATGGCGCCCGGGTCGTCGAGGCCGAGGGCGGGACCGTCGCCGCCGTGATTGGCCAGCTGGAGACCCAATATCCGGGAATGCGCGCTGAGCTGCTGGACGAAAATGGCGAGCAGCGGCATTTCGTGAATATCTACGTCAACGACGAGGACATTCGCTATCTAGGGCGGCTCGAAACACCGCTGCAGGATGGGGACCGACTGGCGATTCTCCCCGCTCTGGCGGGAGGTGCATGGCAGGTGGCACCCTTCGACAAGCTCAGGGCAGGCTCTAGCGGCGTAGTGCAGGTCGCGCTGCAAAGACGATTTTTGCGCTTTGCCGTCCGGTAGACCTATCCGCATTGGCTGAGACGAAAGCCCACACCTACCAGTCAATACTCGAAACCATCGGCAACACGCCCATGGTGGAGTTGCGTTCGTTCAGTCGACCCGGAGTGCGCATTTTTGCCAAGCTGGAGGGCCAGAACCCGACCGGCAGCGTCAAAGATCGCATCGCTCTAGCCATGGTGGAGGATGCGGAGCGCAATGGCCACCTCCACCCCGGCGGCATCGTCCTGGAATCCACTAGTGGAAACACCGGCATCTCCCTGGCCATGATCTGCCGAGTTCGGGGTTATCGGTTCATCGCCGTGATGCCGGAAAACGTCAGCGAAGAGCGCCGCCAAATGCTGCGGGCGTTCGGCGCCGAGATCGTGCTCACCGATGGAACGAAAGGCTCGAACGGCGCTATCGAGGTCGCGCAGCGGATGGCCGCCGAGCACTCGGAGTACGTGCTGCTCTACCAGTACGGCAACCCCGCCAATCCGAGCGCGCACTACGAGACCACGGCGGTGGAGATCCTCGAGCAAGTACCGGACATCACGGCGTTTGTGGCTGGATTGGGGACCAGTGGCACACTGATGGGGGTGTCGCGACGACTCAAGGAGCACAATCCCCAGATTCAGGTGATCGCGGGCGAGCCCAACCTGGGAGACCTCGTCTCGGGCCTCCGCAACCTGGACGAGGGCTTTGTCCCGCCCATCCTGGACCCGTCGCTGCTGGACCGCAAGCTGATCGTCTCAGGCGAAGAGAGCATTCGCTATACGCAAGAACTGCTCTGGAAAGAAGGCATCTTCGCTGGAGTGTCTTCGGGCGCGGCGGTATCGGTTGCCGTCAAGTACGCTCAGCGGATCGAGTCGGGCAATATTGTCGTCCTGCTGGCCGATGGGGGCTGGAAGTATCTCAGCACTCAGCTGTGGACGAAGGGCGTGGGCGAGGCGGCTGCCGACCTCGAAACCCAGCTCCTGTGGTGACCCAAGTGAGTGGAGCGGTATTCGGACTCAATGATCGAGGAGTCCACTCGTGAGGGCCGTCAATTGGTGAAGATCGCCCGGCCTCTCCTCGACGACATCATCGAGCACGCTACTGGCGAGCCCCACCAGGAAGTGTGCGGCGTGCTGGGGGGCAAACCCGGCATCATCGAGCGTGTCTATCGAGCCCAGAACATGGCCAAGACGCCGGCCGTCCGGTTTGAGTTCTTTCCCCGTGAGCTAATGGACATTCTCGACAATATCGACACGGCAGATTTGAACACGGCTGGCTTCTACCACTCGCATATCGCCAGCTCGCCCTACCCTTCGCGGACCGACGTGAACGAGTGGAACCCCGAGTGGTACCCGGATGCGGTCTACTTTATTTGCTCGCTCAAAAATCCAATCCAGCCTGAAGTGCGCGCTTTTCGCTTCGACGAAGACAAGCACCTGGTCGAAGAGCCGATCGAGATCAGCAGCTAATCGGTCGGAAAAGACTGCTCGTAGGCGGTGCGGATGCGATTGCCGATGGAGTCGAGCTCTTCTCGGCTAGGCGTGCCACGGAGCTGGCGGATGCGCTCGGCAAAGCCGAGAGGGCTCAGCGAAACGTCCATGGGGTCGCCCTTATAGCGTGGGTAGATGTGCAGATGGACGTGGAAGACCTCTTGACCTGCGGCAACCCCCTCCACCAGGCGAGTACCAAATCCCTCGCATGGTAAGCCCGACGCGCGGATAGCCTTTGCCAGGCGCATCCCAACGACGATGAGTCGCGCCGCCAGCTCTTCTGGCATGTCCGTGAAGTTGGCATAGTGGTCACGCGGAACGACCAGCAAGTGGCCCTCGACAAAAGGCCCGATGTCCATGAAAGCCGCGATCTGGTCGTCTTCATAGGCCATGCTGGCGGGCTCGGCGCCAGCCAGGATGCCGCAAAAGATGCACCACTGCTCCCGCTTCCGAATCGGATGATTTTTGGTCACCGCTCTCCTCGATCGCGCCCTTCGAGGCCCCGAATCAGATGGGTGAGCAGCTCGTTGTAGGGGGTCGCGATGCCTGCCTCGCGGCCGAGGCGCCAGATCGCGCCGTTGATGGCTTCAATCTCAGTCCGGCGGCCGTGCTCGATGTCCTGCAGCATGGAGCTGCGATGGAGGTAAGTGGCGGGGAGCAAGCTGGCGTAGAAATGCTCCTGATATTCGAGCCCTGTGCTCCAGGGGAGCGGAACCGCCTGCGCTTGGGCGACCGCAAATGCTTCCGCCATGACGCCATCCATGACGGCGCGCAGGTCGGCGTCGTCGCCCAATGCGCCGTAATGAACATCCAGCAGCGTGCCCACCGCATTAAGCGCGGCGTTATAGAAGGCCTTGGCCCACAGGCTCGAGGCGATGCAGTTCGTTGCCAGGCAGGGGATACTGGCGGCCGACATCAGTCCAGCAAGCGACTCTGCTCGCAACATTGCGTCCTGGGTAGCTTCCCATGGTCCGAGCACGACCGGCGCGGCCTGCACCGTGACCGTCACGCGACCAGGTTGTGGGATCGTAGCGCCGATCAGGATGCTGGCGCCGAAGCTACGCGTCGAGCCAAAGGCCGACACTAGCTCCTCAACGTTGCCCAATCCATTTTGCAAAGAGACCGCGAGCCCGGATGGGTCCAGGTGTGGGGCGATCGATTTGACCATCGATTCAGTGTCGTAGGATTTGACGCTAATGAGGGTGAGGTTGTAGCTGCCATCCAGATCACCAGCGCAGGTCGCGAGCATGAATCCGCTGGCATGATGGTTGCCCCAGATTCCATCGATGTGGATCCCGTTGGCCCGTACGGCATCCAGGTGCCAGGCTCGTCCAAGCAGTGTCACGTCATTGCCTGCCGCGCGCAGCAGGCCTCCGAACATGGAGCCGATGGCGCCGCAGCCAGCCACGAGAATTCTGGGGGCCTTATCCGACGGCATCGTTAAAGGAAATTCTGGACAAGGTGTTTTGCTACGCCTCCGCGTGCCACTGGCTAGGATAGGGCAGCGCCGCTCATGATACGCTAAGGGCTCAGCCAGGTAGCGCCTGGACGCATACTAGGAGTCGGGGTTGCGCAGGCAATTTTTGTGCTGTGCCGTCCATTAGGATCTAGTACATACGGGGGTCCGCCCATGACCACACGCGAAGAAAACGACCTGCTCACCCAAGTGGGACCAGGAACGCCAGGCGGTGATTGGTTCCGTCGCTATTGGAACCCCGCGGCGTTGAGCGAGGAGGTGCCGGCGGGCGGTGCTCCTCGGCCGATTCGCTTGTTGGGCGAAGATCTCGTGCTCTACCGCGATGAAGATGGGCAGGTGGGATGTCTGGGCATCCACTGCTCGCATCGAGGGGCGGACCTGAGCTACGGTCGCCTGGAAGATGGTGGACTGCGCTGCATCTACCACGGCTGGCTGTACGACCGAACCGGGCGTTGCCTGGAGCAGCCGGGCGAGCCAACGGGTAGCACCTTCCACGAGAAGATCCGCCACACAGCCTATCCTTGCGAGGAGCGGGGCGGAATGATCTTCGCCTACATGGGGCCGGGCGCGCCGCCGCTGTTCCCGAACTACGAATTTCTGATGGGCCCGGCTGAGAACCATCTGTGCAGCAAGTACTTCCAGGACGACAACTACCTGCAGGGCAACGAGGGCAATGTGGATCCGGCCCACCTGGGGTTCTTGCATCGCTTCTTCCGGCCAGATCAAGGCGATGTTCGCCAGGAGTACCACGCGGGGGACCTATCGCCAACCATCGACCCTGTGGAGACGGACTGGGGCTTGCACGCCTACGCGGTGCGCAAAGTCGGCGACAACCACTTCATCAAGGTACGCAGCCTGGTGCTGCCCGCGCTGACGACAGTAGGCAGCCGGGGTGCAGACTATTACCTGGTGAACTGGCATGTGCCCATCGACAACGAGCATCACTGGCGGTATGGGGTGAGCTACAGCCGCAAGGAGCCGATCGAGGCCACTGAGCGACGGTTAGCGCACGAGGGGATCGACGAGAACTTTCATTTGATGCGCAATCGCGCGAACCGCTACTTGCAGGACCGGGAGGAGATGAAGACTCAGACCTACATCGGCCTGGGCAAGGACTTCGTCCTACACGACACGATGGTGACCGAAAGCGAAGGCCAGATCTGGGACCGCACCCTAGAGCACCTGGGCTACACGGATCGAGCGATCGTAGCCATGCGAAAGATGATCCTACGGGCGATCCAGGACGTGCAGGAAGGCAAAGACCCGCCGGGCGTAGTGCGCGACGAGACCCAGAATGACTTCGCCGACGTCATCGCCCGCGATGACATGCTGCCCCAGGAGATCGATTGGCGCTGGCACTGGAAGGCCAACAAGGCCCTGGCGGGCGTAGCCCGGTAGCACTGCGCGCGCTAACGGTTGGGGAAACGAGCTACCAGAGAGTGACCGGGCGAGGGTACTGGTGCGCTCGCAGACGGTCATCCCTGGTAACGAGCCGCCAGCCATTTTCGACCGCCGTCGCATAAATCAAGCGATCGGCGGGGTCACCGGGGAAAGACCGGGGCAACGAGACGGCTGTATCGGCGATCGCGGGCGTGATGCTGACCGTTCGAATCTGATCGGCCAGCTGTTCCAGCCAGAACCGAGTCGGCATGGCGAGGAGGATCCGTCGGTGTTCTGCGAGCCATGCCAATTCGTACCAGGAGATAGCGCAAACGGCGAGCTCGTCAGCCTCGTCGATCGCGGCAGCGGCGACGTCGCTCAGCCGGTCCGGCTCGGCGCGCCACCACTGAACGACGTGCGTGTCGAGCAGGAGCGTCGTCAGTCGTACTCCCAGGTTTCCCCGGTGCTGAAGAGATCCTCTTCTTTACCGACCGTGACGGCGAGACCAGCTAGGCTACCTTTGAGTTGGTGATGCGTCCTCACGGGCACGAGTCGGGCGACAGTTCGACCGTGCTTGGTAATTTCGACTTC
>DASXTD010000611.1:0-5573 GCA_036505655.1 Chloroflexota bacterium | reverse complement strand
TCGGCGAGCGAATACTGGCCGTACTGAGATCCGCGGTTGCAGGCCCCATCCCCGGGTCGTTGCCACTCGACGTGCTGCCCTTCAAAGCTCCCCTTTCGTCCAGGCGGGTGCCGGTATTGACACCGGCGTAACGATCGGCTCTATCCGGCATCTGCGGTGGCTCACCCGGCCCGTGGCGAGCGCCGGCCCACGAGCGCGCGCCATCGCGGTATATGCCGAACCGGGCGCCGCGGACCCCGAGAAGGCCTTTGTTCTTCGTCCGGCCCAGGAGCAAGGAATTGAGGGCGTCGCCTGCGTAGACGATGCGGCTCGCGCCGTTGTCCTCTACTGCCGGCTGTGGCGGCAACACGGCATTCGACCTGCCCGCGGAGCCGCCCTTGGTCTCCTCCGCTTCCTCGCGTATATGCAGGACGAGGACGGCCGGTTCCCCAACTTCATCCTCGACTGGACCGGGCAGAAGAACCTCACGACCGGCAGCTCATTGCCGGGCGGGCTCCCGTGGCAGTCCCGAGCTCTTCATGCGCTGGCCTGGGGCATCGAGGTTTTTGGGGAGGCCGAATGGGGCGAGCGCTTCAATCGGGGGCTGCGGTGGGTAGACGAGCCCACGCATCACCTCGATGTGCGGGCGGTTTGCGTCCTGGCGGTCCTCCAGCATTGGCGCGCCACTGGCGCTGTCGCATCGGCCGACCGGGCTCTCACCTGGGCCAGCGAGATCGCAGCTCAGACCAGTGGCGACAGCCTCTTGGACAGCGTCGGTGTGCAGGAAATCCATCTTTGGGGACATTTGCAAGAGAAAGCCCTTGCAGAAACGAGCCGCGCGCTCGACCGCCCCGATCTCTTGGACTGCGCGCAAGCCAGCGCCGAGGGTCTCTTACTTCCAGCGGCCGCATCATGTGCGAGCGCCCGTCATGTTCTGCCCTTCGAAGTGAGCTGCATCGTGTCGGGCCTCTCGTCGGTCGGCCGCGTAACGGGAGATGCGCGCTACCAGGAGGCCGCAGTGCGCGCTCGATCGTGGTTTCTCGGGCAGAACGTCACCGGGCAACCCGTCTGTGACCACAAGCGTGGGCTCGTTTATGACGGCATTGACGACGGCCGCGTTAGCCGCAACTCCGGGGCCGAATCGAACATCGAAGGGGCTCTCGCCTTGCTCGGCTAGTTATTCCGGGCCTGCGGAGCATGCTGGAGCGGTGGCGGCTCTGTTTCCTGTCCGGTAAACGTAGGGTCCCAGCGATACCCACGCCCTGACACCGTAGTGATAAATCGGGGGCGGTGCCAGTCGTTCTGCAGCTTAGCGCGCAGGTTCCGGATGTGCCGATCCACTATATTACTGCCTGCAACGTGGTCCGTTCCCCAGAGTGCGTCGATGATCTCCCAGCGCGTGACGACCCGTCCCGGGTTGGCGGCTAACAAGTAGAGCAAGCTCTGCTCCAGCCCGGTCAGATGCAGCTCGTGGCCCCCGGCCGTCACGGTGCGGTTCAGGATGTCGATCTCGATCTCCCCGATCTTGAGCACCGGGGTCAGCTGAGGAACGCGACCATAGGCCCGCCGCGTCATTGCCAGGACGCGAGCCAGCAACTCTTCCGGCGAGAAGGGGATGACCATGATGTCGTCGACGCCCTGGTCGAACGCCGCCAGCTTGGACTTGAGATCGCCCCGCCGGGTGAGCGCCAGCACCGGCACGTGGGCCTCGGTGGTCGCATTGGCCATGCCCATACGAGCGAGGAGGTCGTTGCCGCCGCTGTCCATGTCCAGCACCATCACCTCCGGCGTCCAGTCCTTCATGAGGGCCAGGGCGCCTGAGACGTGGGGGGCGTCGCGCGCAACGTAGACACCGTGGTTCAACGTGAGCTTGATGAGCTCGGCTAGGTAAGGTTGGTCGAGCAGGACCAGCACTCGAGTGGGCGCCGAGGCCTCTTTATGAGGTTTGGCTGCCATCAACCCACCTCCGAATCGCTCACAATAGCAAAACGGTCAGCCTAAAGCAAGCCATTAGTATTATAAATTGCAATGATATGTGAACGTCCGGGCACATATACCGTTCACAATTGCCCACGTTGTTCCGGCTTGAAGCCGAGGAATTAATGAGCGTAGCGTCGAGCGGAGCGGTGTCGGACGGCACGCCTAGAGGCGAGCATGAGTGGCCGCCGTTAAAAGAGTTGCTCTGTGTGTCAACTGGCCGCGCGGACGAATATCTCCAGCGTATCCAGGGCTGCTCGCGTCGCCACCTCTGACGTCAGAGAATAGTAAACGAATCGCCCGCTCCGACGCGTGGTCACAAGGTCCTGATCGAGCAATACGCGCAGGTGCTTGCTGATCGTCGTGCGGCTCCGACCCACCGCGATACCGATATCCTGCACGCACAATGGGCCGGTGCTGAGCGCGCGAGCCATCCGCGCGCGAGTCGGCTCGCACAGTACCTCCCTCACCCGGGCGGCGATCTCGTTTGCCGCGTCATTCAGCATCGCCCGCTGCGCCGATCGCACGTCACGCGGATGGACTGCTCTCAGAAACCTCATGGGGGTGTCCCTTCTCTCAGTGCCATGCTTGGCTGCATCTTGGCGGATCGGGTTCGTGTCCATATGAAGCTTCCCTCATGACTTTGTCTTTAGGCACGAGCAGAATAGTTGGTAGTCTTGGAGGTGCGAAACATGTCCTGGTGTCTGCGCTCATGTCCGGCTTGCGGAAGCGACATTTATGCTGGAATTCAAGAAAAACCCGCGTACCTCGTTACTTGCTTTAGATGCGGTGGGCCCTGGAGGCAGCAGGATGACCCAGAGCTCTTGCCCGTGCCGAGCCACCGATTTTCCTCCGGTCAGAGCAGCCGCGGGCGCCCCGTCGCTTAGCAATGGGCCGCTAATAAAGACGGCTCTTTTCTGTGCCGTAGCGTCTTCAAGCCCCGGGAACTTCGGATGGCTTTCTGGCCACCATCCACAGGAACGTCGCGGGCTCACCGTTCTGCTGAATGGTTCCCTCTTCAGCCGCCACCACCTGTAAGCCGGACCGCTCCACGATCAGCCAGTTCTCGGCGGCTGAGTAGCCGCTGGAATACATTGGAGCCCCGAGCCAATCCGGCACCACCGTCCCCTCATCCGGGCTACTGCTGAGTGACGCCACGAACAGTCCGCCGGGGCGCAGCCACAAACAGATGCGCTCCACCAGGTTGGGAAGCTCTCCAAATGGCAGCAGGGTGAGCGAGTAAAAGGCCGTCACGGCATCGAAGCTGGAGGCACCGAACTCTACGTCCGTCATGTCCGCCTGCAAGAATTTGGCCCCCGGGACCTCTTTCCTGGATAGGTCAATCTGGCGCGCGGAGATATCGACTCCCGTCACCTCGAACCGCTCAGCAAGCTGACGGGTTGTTGGCCCTCCGCCTCCGCACCCCAGGTCGAGGACCCGGGAGTGCTCCGGGACGTTGTCGATCAAAAAAGCGACATACGGCGGCGCCACCTCGCCAATGACCTCGTTGGCCACCCACTCGGCGTATCGTTCCGCAATTCGGTCGTAACCCTCCGCGACGATCCGCCGCGGGTCTGTTCGCTCGGTCTGCCGCATGCCCCTTGCCTGGGGACGATAGTCGTCCCGTCCCCTGAGTACGGATGCTTGCATCCTCGCGGGTCGAGGCCACGCGCACATGAAGATTTCTTCATGACTTTGAGCACCAGCAGCCTGAAAATGTGGATCCGGACCCGGAGGGAGAAATGGGCGTTCCAGGCCTAGAGCGATGAAATGGCAGCTCCGCGGGTGCCCCGCATGTGGCGGCGACCTGTATGAAGAGACCGACCGCATGGCCGAGGGCTCGCTTGCGTGCTTCATGTGCGGCAGACGATGGGAGGGCAAGGCGACACCCCAGGCGCCGGCCGTAGCGCAGGCCGCCTTCCGCGAGACGGGCCCGGGGGACGAGCATGACAACGCAAACGCACCGTTGGCCATAGGTTAGGAGCTGTTCGACGCCTGAAATAAGCACAAACGGGCGCGTCCCCCCGAAGCCCAGAAATGGGCGCGTCTCCCTAAAGCCCACCAATGGGCGCGTGGTCCCGAGGCCAAAAAATGGTCGCGTAGCCCCCGCGCCCGGAACTGGGCGTGTGGCCCCAGTACCTGGAAACGGGCCTGTTCCAAGCGGAGGGCCGGCTTCCGTCCCCTCGGGGCTCCGCCGTTTGTGGACGCCCCGCGGATTGATGATCCTCGCCCTGCTGCTGCTTGGAAACTACGCGCTCTTCGCCGCGTTTGTGCCCGACCGGCCGTCCCGCACGGAGATTCCTTACACCGTTTTCAAGCAACAGATCGAGGCTGCCAACGTCGCGGAGGTCACCAGCCGGGCTGACGTGATCCAGGGCACCTTGAAGCAGGCGGTTCCGATTCCGGCGCCCGCGGGCCAGCCGGATTCGATGATGCAGCTCTTTTCTACCGTCCGGCCCGCGTTTGCTGATCCGGGGCTGGAGGCCTTGCTCGCTGCCCAGAACGCAGTCATCAATGCTCGCCCATTGGACGAGCCGCGCAGCTGGTGGCTCAATCTGCTCCTCAGCTTTGGCCCCACCCTCTTGTTGATTGGCGGCTTCTTGTGGCTCTCCAGGCAGGCTACCAGCCAGGCCCGCGGCAGCTTGTTCGGTTTTGGCCGCAGCCGAGCCAAACGCTACAACGACGCGGCGAGCAGCGAGCGAGTCACCTTCGCCGATGTGGCCGGCATCGACGAGGCCGAGAACGAGCTGGTTGAGATCGTCGACTTCCTCAAAGACCCGGCCAAGTACACCCGGCTGGGCGGGAGTGCCCCCAAGGGCCTGCTCCTGGTGGGCCCTCCCGGAACCGGCAAGACCCTCCTCGCCCGAGCGGTGGCGGGTGAGGCAGGCGTGCCTTTTTTCAGTATGGGCGCTTCGGAGTTCGTCGAGATGATCGTGGGCGTGGGGGCCAGCAGAGTCCGTGACCTGTTCAAGGAGGCGCGCGAGGCGGCCCCGGCGATCATCTTCATCGACGAGCTGGATGCCATTGGGCGCGCGCGGGGCGGGCCGGGCATGTTTGCCGGGCATTCTGAACAAGAGCAGACGTTGAATCAGATCCTGACCGAAATGGACGGCTTTAGCTCCCGTGAAGGGGTCATCGTCGTGGCGGCGACCAATCGGCCGGACGTGCTCGACAAGGCGCTCCTGCGCCCGGGCCGGTTCGATCGACAGGTGATGGTGCAGCCACCCGATCGAGAAGGGCGGGAGGCGATTTTGCGCGTGCACACGCCTCACGTGCCGCTCGCCGACGACGTCGATCTACGGGCGATCGCAGCCAGTACACCGGGCCTGGTGGGGGCCGACCTGCGGAATCTCGTCAACGAGAGCGCGCTACTCGCGGCGCGACGAGACGAAGACGCGGTGCATCAACGCGACTTCCTCGACGCACTGGAGAAGTTGACGCTTGGCCCCGCCCGCCACTTGCTGATGACACCCGAGGAGCGGCAGCGGGTTGCCTACCATGAAGGTGGCCATACGATACTGGGCCTGCTCGTACGGGGCTCGGATCCGGTAAATCGGGTGACGATCCTGCCTCGCGGGCAAGCGCTCGGGGTGACCTACCAGCGGCCCCAGGACGAG
>DASXTD010000610.1:0-2886 GCA_036505655.1 Chloroflexota bacterium | reverse complement strand
ATCTCGTGGCTCATGTTCGCCAGGAAATCGCTCTTGGCGCGGTTCGCCGCCTCCGCTTCGTCCTTGGCGCCGCGCAGCTCGATCTCCTTCTCCTGCAGCTCGGTGACATCGTCGAAGCTGATGAGCACGCCACCGGGTTTGCCGTTGGCTCCTAAGATGGGAGAACAGTTGACCTGGAACGAGCGCAGTTTCCCGACGCCATCCTCCAGGCACACTCGAGCGTTGCGCTCTGGTTTGCCTTCATGCAGCGACGTAGTCCAGGGATAATCGGATTGCGTCAGGCGCTTGCCCTCGGGGGTGACCCACGAGAAGTCCGACGTCGGCCGACCAGTCAGCTTCTCCGCATCCTTGCTCACCACCAAAGCAAAGGCCTGGTTGGCGAGCACGATGTAGCCCTTGAGGTCGATCACGAGCAGACCCTCGGCCATGGTGTCGAAGGCTGCGCGCACCCGTGCCGGAACCGCACGAGATGGGTCAAGCTGGCGCAGCACGCGGCCCAGATAAAAGTAGAACGCGAAGAAGCTGCAGAGCACCATGAACCCGGTGAGTTCGATCCGCGGATCCTGGAGGATCCCGCGCCAGCCAGGAGCAACCAGAGGCTTGAAACGCAACTCGAGTCGCCCCCAGTCCTTTTGCCCAGCCAGGATCGAGACCTGCACTTGCGAGTCGCTCGAGAGGGACCCGGGCGCGTCCTGCCAGTTCTTTAGATGATCACCGGCTTGAGCGATCACCTCGCCGTCGGACTTCCTCACCGCGGCGGAGAGCAGATCACCATTGCGCTCCGCGACAAAATTCAGCGTGGCCTGGATGCGAGCGGCATCGGCCTGGCTCGCGAAGGTCGAACTGCTGGCGGCAATGGCTTCGGCCAGCGCAGCACGGCCCATGCGAATGGCGCTGACGCGGTCTGGAACGATGTTCAGGTAGAAGGCCAGCAGCAGCACGCTGGAGATCAGGGACGCCAATCCCAGCGAGACAAAGAAGCGCGTGCTCG
The DNA here is from genome assembly GCA_036505655.1 of Chloroflexota bacterium. Classification (GTDB taxonomy): domain Bacteria; phylum Chloroflexota; class UBA6077; order UBA6077; family SHYK01; genus DASXTD01. The sequence goes on along the minus strand of DASXTD010000610.1, from coordinate 1,895 downwards.
GGCGTCTGAGGAAACGTCTCATCGGTCAGGTTCCTGGCTCACGCCGGAATGGCGGTCGCCTCATCGACTCGGTGGGTTTTTTCGCGCGCGGAATCCGAGTGGGGCGGTGTGGACCCGGTCGAGGGTGAACGCCCGAGGCCGATAGCGGCCTTGGCGCGGCCGAACAGGTTCTCAAGTGGATCGTCGTCCTCGCCATCCTCCTCGGAGCTATCGGAACGCGCTAACACCGGCATCGGGTCCATCGTATGCCAGGCTGGGAGAGACGAGAGCAGACTGCTCAGCAACAGTCCGCCACGCAACAACCAGATCACATATCCCACGGACATTGCGCCGGTCACCGCCACTGTGGAGCCCACAATCCTGTGCTCGACGGTGGGCTCCGCGACGACGGCTTCACGCATGCGATTGAGCTCACCGACCCAGTCCTTGTTTCCGAGCGCGGATCGGTAGGCAGCGAGCTTCACCGTCTCCGAAGCGCGCGCGAACTCGGGGTCTGTGCTGGAGATGGTCAGCGTCTCCATCTGCATCGCGGGCAGCGTCGCTTCCTGCGTCAGTCCCGTGCCGAGCCCGAGGCCGAACGTTGATCCGGTCACCGCAGGCACAGCGAAACCGGGGCCAACGGACTGCGCCCGGATCAGATCCGCGCTTCGCGCTCTGCCGTCACCCACGACTAACGCCGCTTGCGCCGAGGTCTGATCAATCGCTAGGGCAACACCGACCGGCTGCACTGGCTCACCAACCGCGCCCGAGCCTCCCGTTGGTGTCGATCCGCCACCCGATGGGGGACTGGAGGGCGGAGCCAGGGTTGGCGACGGAGTCGGTGTGGGCGGCGAAGGCGGACCCGGGCTAGGAGCCGGCGCTGGGGCAGGGGGCGGAGGCGGGGGCACAATCACCACCGGTGGAGGCGCATTGATGGTGATGCCAACCGTGCTGACACCCGCTAGCGGCCCGCCGCTGCCGGTGTTGCCTTGGTCGTTGCTGGCAACGCTCAGCGTGTCCACGCCGGAGTAGTTGCTGGTCGGCGTATATCTCAGCCCGTTGAGCGCAGCATTCAGGTTCGCCAGCGTGCCCCTATAGCTCATGTTTGCCGAGCCGTTGGCCCCAGTAACCAGAGTTAACCCCGTGGTTCCCGACAGGCTTAGAGTGCCGCGGGTAACGCTGAGCGTGATCTGTTCGACTCCACCGTTGACGTCCACGTCCGACACGCTGATGAGGTTGCCGTTGCCAGAGGAGAACACAACCGACGTGTTGACGTTGGTCACCCGCGCACCAGGCACGGTATTCACCGGGGCATCGTCGACCGCGGCGATGTTGATCGTAGAGCTGGCGTTGGCGGCGAGCGGGGCACCGGTGCCGGTGTTGCCGTTGTCGTTGATGCTCAGCGTGAGCGTAGTGGTGGGCAGCGGGGTGTCGGAGCTGTTGATGTAGGTTAGCGTGGAGCCCAGCGCGCCCGTGAGGAGGTCATTCAATTGGGCTATGGTGCCATTCACCGTAAGGCTGGCAGTCCCCGACCCGGAGATTGTCACTCCACTGGTGCCGGCCACGGCGTTGAGCACCCCGCTGGCCACCGACAAGGTCACCGTCTCGCTGCCTGCACCCTGATCGACATCGCCCACGATAAAGCCTGTGTTCGCGAGATTGAGGGTGGTTTGCTCGGTTGCGGCGTAGCTGGCCGGCGCCGCCGCAGTGGGCGCGTCGTTCACTGCGATGACGACGATCCCACGCGTGCCACTTTGTGTCGACACGCCGTCGTCGACGGTAAGGGTCACGGTACGGTTCACGGTGCTCGGGGCGTTGCTGATGTCCCGATAGGTCACACTTCGCAGCGCAGTCTCGTAGTCCGCCATGCTGGCGAGACCGGTCAGGGTGAGTGTCCCGGTGGTGCCGTCCCAGCT
>DASXTD010000609.1:0-3374 GCA_036505655.1 Chloroflexota bacterium | reverse complement strand
GGCTTGGTCTTTGGTGGGTGAGGCCGCCCAGCGCGGCACTCTGCCTCAAAACAACATTCGTGCTCAGCTGGGGCCCCTTGCGCGCGAACTGGCAGCGGCGGGCTCGACCAGGGCTTTGCTCCAGGCAGTAACCGGTCATGCCGTCATACCCGGATGGAGCGCCACCTGCCTAACCTTTTACGAGCAAGAAGGTATGTATATCGGCGCCCATCGCGACAAGGAAGATGCGTGTCAGTACGCCTTATTGCTTTATCTCGATGCACGATGGCCTCGGGGGAGATCACCGGGGCTCGGTTTGCAGCTTCATGTTCGTGACCCTGACGATCTTAGGGTGGCCGTGCGCGTCACCGCGCGCCCCAATCGTGTGATCCTTCTGCATGGCGCTCGGCTTACCCACTACCGACCACCGCTCGCGCATGGCGAAACGGTCGCGATGCTCAGCGCATGCTACGCCGTCGTTCGCTAACCCGAACAATTGACGACTGGCGACCGTCAGACCGGCGCCTTCGCCACCCGTTCGAACTGTGGCGACGCGGCAAGGTTATTCTCGCGGAGCGGTTGTTCCTAGAGTTCCTGAGCCGGGACGCATCGGTCGCGGATGCGTGGCGGGGCCTGGGGAGCGTCGCTTGGTCGCGGGGCGAGTTCGAACGCAGCCTCGGTGCATTCATCCGAGCCCTGGTACTTAGGGCTTCGGATCCTATGAATTGGACGAACGTCGGCTTGGCCAACCGGGAACTCCGGAGGTCGTCCCGAGCAATCCACGCTTTCGAGGTCGCTATCGCCCTCGACGCCACCTATGCACCAGCCCACAACGAGTGGGCGAATGTGCTCGTCGACTTGGGTAAATATGATGAGGCTCTTACCCATTATCGAACGGCTCTTTCCCTGCGACCACGACGCTTCGTCTATCACCACAATCTTGGCGTATGCTTGCGTCTCCTAGGACGCTTGGCGGAGGCGAAAGCCGAATTCCGACGTGCGCTACATCTCTCGCCGAACTACGCTTGGTCTTGCCACGAGCTGACATCGATCAACTCATCTCAAGCTTTGAAGAGGCTGCGCAGCGCAAGGCGGGAAGTCAGTCCGATTCAGCGTGGTCTTGCTGGATCGAAACCCCTGGTCCCTGGAAATGAAGGACGGTTCATATGCCGAACCCAGACGCTCGAGGTGGAATAACTCTTACGGCCCACACGGGACAACGTGGCGTCCTGCTCGCCCTAGACCTGGATGAGGGGACCTCGACGCTCCGGCGGGATCTGGCCGGCTTTGCGATCCAAGGCCAAGAGGTCAATGGGGCGCCTTCTCCACCATTCTGGCTCAAGAACTTCCTCGGCTTCCCCAAAACCAAGAACTGGCAGGACTCCGATCAGGCTCCGTTCCAAATCTTTCACTGGACCCATTTCCCGCAGAAGTCCGAGGGGACGTATCGGTATACGGCATGGCCGGTCTATTTCGTCCCGGGCAAGGATCCAGCAAGCCCCGGAGGTCTGGTGCGTCGCGATGCCGATTCGCGGACGGTTGAGGTCTCGCTCAAGCGACGGGTCCACCCCAGCTTCGAGCTGGGCTTCACACGCGGGTTCATGTCCTCCCAAGCGTATCTCAACTTCGTCAAAGCCAAGGGCATCACCCCCGACATTCGGCCGAAGCAGAAGGGCAAGGATTACCCCCTCTTCGACACCACCACGTTCCAGGAAAAGTACCGCTGGCTCGGGGTACACGCCGGGGAACTCATCAGCGGGTTCATGGACCGTTGGGCGGATCCAGCCGTTACGGTGGACATCTTCGCGTACGACCTGGACGAGCCGGACGTGATCCGGGCGATCGGCAAACTTGGGGCACGGGGTCGGATCATCATCGACGATTCGAAGTCCAGCAAGAAGGACAAGAAGACGGGCAAGACTACCAAGAGCGGGCACGGGCTTCCGGGAAGCGCGGAGAGCCGCGCAGCGCGATGGCTGGAGAAACAGGGACTCGCAGTGCGCAGGGTCCACTTCAAGCGGTTTGCGCACGACAAGGTCTTCATCCTGAAGCGCGGCGGCGCACCGGAAGCCATTCTGACGGGCTCGGCGAACTTCTCGCTCCGGGGCCTCTATGTCCAGTCCAACTCCGTCCTCGCGATCGATGATCCAGAAGTCGCCCGCTGGTACGCGACGGCCTTCGAGCAGGCCTGGACCAGCCCGCAGAAGTTCTCTACGGCGAAGATTGCGAAAGAGTGGTTCGAGCCCACGGCGGGCGGCGCCAACTTGCCAATCATGCGGATCAGCTATGCTCCACACGCGACGCCGGCATTCTCTATCACTGACATGGCGTCGAGAATTCGTAAAGCCAATGGCTCCGCCCTCTTCTCAATCATGACCCCAGTCGGCAGCGGCGACGCGCTCAAGGTCCTTACGAAGGACTCTGTCGCTCGGAATAACTTCCTGCTCGTAGGAACCACCGAGAACTCAGGTGGCGTAAAGGTCTTCAGCGCTGCTGAGACGGAAGACACCGATGTTGTTCCCTTTGACTACCTTCGGGCGGGCGTGCCCCAGCCGTTCAGGTCGGAACTCAGTGGCCGAGAGGGGACGGGCGGGCAGCATATCCATCACAAGTTTATCGTGCTGGACTTCAACGGGAAGGATCCGGTGGTGTACTGCGGGTCATCGAACCTCGCTGCCGGTGGCGAGACGAGTAACGGAGACAATCTGCTCGAGATCCGGGACCCCGCGGTCGCGGCTGCGTACGCGGTGGAGGCGATCGCGCTCTACGACCACTACCGGTTCCGAAGCAGGGAGCACCTTCGGAAGAAGCAAAGGAAGTCCTTCACGCTCGACCCGACCTCCGGGTGGGTGGCAGACTTCTACGATGAAACGAAGATCAAGTCCCTGCAGCGTCGCGTCTATGCGAGGAAACGTGCCTGAGCTGGGGGCGACACCAGCGGCGGATGCCTTCTATGAAAAGAGAAGGAACAGCCGTAGGGTTTCAGAGCTATGAGGAGGAGCTTTCAAGAGTTGTCCGGCAGACCGATAAAATTCCATACGCCTACCCGCAAGGTGTATCAGCAGCGAATCTCCTGAGAGACTCATAAGGGGGAATAATGAACAGCAGATTGGGAACCCTTGCGTATGAGTTTCGAGGACGGGTAACGAAACTTCCTGACCAGAAGTCGACCATCGACGCTTCGTCACTCAATTTGGCAGCGGAATCAATTGCTGACCGAATTCGGGTGGATCTCCGTGCTCACCTGCCACCAGGTGTAAGCGTCCAAGTAGAGATCGCCTTTCATGAAGGCAGCATCGAGTGGGTCGGGGTCGTGCTGCTCTTGGACTGGATGGGTAGGTTGTCCGGTGCTGCTGGTCTCATCGAGTACTTGGTCAAGGCTATCAAGTTCGCTG
>DASXTD010000608.1:0-3084 GCA_036505655.1 Chloroflexota bacterium | reverse complement strand
CTCGATCATCCCAGCATGGTAAAAGAGCATGGCATCGCGCGTCCCGAGGGACAAGGCGTGAGTCATCGCGTCGCGCGCCTCTTCGTCGCGCCCGGATCTGTGGAGCGCCCAGGCGAGCAGGTCATAGCCGTAGATGTCATGCCGGGTCCGGATCTCGTCGCGAACCTTGGCGAGCACACGAGGCACATCGCGGTTGTGGTCGAGCAGGAAGAGGCTCCAGGCGCGGTGGAATGGGCCGGGCTGGTGCAGGACGGCCACCTCCATGGTGTGGTAGTACTCTCCAGCCTTGACGGTATCGCCCAGCGCTACGTACGCATCACCTAGGACCCCCAGAGTGGCGGGGTCCAGCACGCCCCCGATCGCCTGCTCACCGTAGTCAACGGCCTTCGTCCATCGGTGCCGGTCGGCTTCGAGCCGCGCCAGCGTGCCAAGGATACGGTAGTCCGCTGGCGCAACCGAGAGGCCCGCGCTCAGCTCGCGCTCGGCCTCGCCGAGATGGCCGTTCCTCAGGGCAAGGTCCCCCAGTCGCAGATGAAACCAGGCGAGCTGTTCCTTTGGCATCGCGTGCTCCCCCTCCGCGTTCTTCAGCGCGGCCCGCAGCAGGCGGCGAGCTTCCTCCGGTCGTCCGTGCAACTCTTCCCACCGCGCGAGCCTGGGCGCAACGCTCAGGTTTTCACGGTAGGTTGCCAGTGAGCCCAGCGTTCGGCGGGCGTCATCGTACCGCCCGAGCTCAAACTGCGTCTCGGCGAGCAGCCCCCGTGCTGCGATCGAGGTGGGATCGTCCGTCACCAGGCGTTGGGCGACCGCGAGCGCACCGGCGAAGCGATGCTGGGCCAGCAGGCTCGAGGCGAGCACTCCGAAGGCCTCAGTGTTGCGACCCGTCCGGAGGAAGAGCGAATGACGGGCGTTCTGTTCCGCCCGCATCAGGTCCGCGTTATTGGCCGACTCTCGTGCCCGTTGCAGGTAGAGCCCGGCGAGCTGGGCATAATCCCGCGCACTTCGCGGATCTCGCCCCACCCGATGCCGGTAGAACTCGATATCAAGGTCTCGGATACGTGCCTCGCTGGGGACGGCACGAACCAGGGCAGGGATTCTCTCGGTCGGCAAGGTGCCCGAGACGTTGCCCCCCGCAATTGCTCCGCCGGCCACCAACGCAATCGCGTACCCCGCGGCTTTCCGCATGGATTAGTTCGGCGGGGCGAGGTAGGGGAACGTGGAGGTGACTCCGGGCGAGTCAAAAGCCACGTTGTCCGTCGTCAGCGCCGCTTTGCCCTGCGCTCCATCCGGATCTGCGCCGAACGGATCGCCGAAGACCGCGAGGAGAGCCAGGTCCACCACGTCGTCCTGGAGCTTGCGGCCGCCCCACCCATTGGCGAGTGGAGGCAGTGCTACCCAGTTGAGCCACCCGGCGGTGGACGGATCCTTGTCGGTCTGGACGATGAGCATGTCCGGCAACAGCACGGAGCCCAGGGTGTTGGCGTAGTCGGCCGAGCGGCCGGCAACGCTACCAGTGCCGGTGAGGAAGGAGAGAATCTCGGGACCGATCAGCCCTGCGTCGTCCTGCGGTCCAATAGAACCGTGGGTAGGGTGACTCCGCTTGCTCAGAAGCACCTCGCTCACCAGTGGGTTGCCCAGGCGCTGAACCTGATTGTACATGCGCGGGGTGGTCGGTCCGGTGTTGTCGTCGCTGCAGGCTGCGGCGCAGAGGCTCGCCGTGGTGAGCGCCGACACAAGCATCAAACGATGCGCCGCAAACCCCATAGTGCTGCGTTGCATGGTTCACTCCCCTCTATCAATCGCGTGGGTGATCACTGGCTGATGGTGCCCCAGATGCCGAGCTTGCCTGGGGCGCCGCCCTCGAGCATCGAGCTGGGCAGCTCGATCACGATCGAGTTGACGTTGAAGCCGTTGACGTAGTTGATGCCCGGGTTGCGGAAGAAGAACGGTGGCGACGGATTCGGAGTCAGGGCGCAGGAGCTCGAGAGTGCGCCCCCCACGGGACGACGATCGGGAAGGATGCAAAACGCAGCTTCGAGGTCTATGAAAAAGGGATCGTCACGCGGCCCGGCAAAGACCTGCATGCCGTTGGGATCACCCAGGCTGGTATTGACCGCGCCGCTGATAGCGGGAGTCACGTCGGCGACTTCGTTCTCCATCGCTCCCTGGACCGGTGGCGCCACCGGTCCGCGGACCTGGATTTGCTGGGCGGCGCCTTCACCGGAGAAGCTCACCTGGATGACCTTGTCCTCCCGTGCATCGCCGTTGTTGTCCACCTTGAACTGGTAGAGCAGGTTGTGATCGAACGAGGCCTGGGCGGGGTCCTGCGCCTGTGCGGGTGTGAGGAAGGCACGGGTGTCCATCGCCAGCACGATTCGGCCCGGGGCAGCGCCGGGAAAGGCGTAGACGTCGGTGAGGTCGGTCTTGGGGTTCAGCTCTACGAAGGGTGTATCCTGATGGTCCGAACCAATCGCCAGGCCCGCCGCCCCTCCGACACCGGCGAGCACGAGGAGCCCGGCGGCCAGCGCTCGATGGCGCAATGTCGCTCTGGCGTGCATGGGATACTTCTCCTTGCCAATGGGTGACGCAGCGAAGCAGCACAGCTCTTATGTCTGGGGCTACGCTCCTCATCGCCCATTGGATGCATCGGGCCTGCGGCTCCCGCCCGAGCCAGATTTCCAACTTTCGCGCGCTAAGTGGGTTACGGCCTCAGGCAGCGCGGTCAGGATGGGTGGGACAGGATGGCTCACTCCCAAGGGCTCGATTCAGTGACCCTGATCACTCCAGGGCCAGGTACGTGCCCCTAAGCTTCGGCCTATGCACCATCAGGAGGGATCTGTGCAGAACCAATGGCGGAGTTACTCCAGGCTGGCGCTGGTGGCGTTTGTGGTCGGGTTGATGGGAAGCTGTAAGGGCGGAGGGAAACCGACTACGTCCGGCGCCATCGAATCACGCGCAGCGGCCGATACTGGTATGGCAAAGCCCCCCAGTGATACCGGGCAAATGGCCGCCACCACGCCCACTCAGCAATCGCTCGATGATCCCACCGCCCTGGCCACGTTCGAAGCCCTGGTCACCTACGACATT
>DASXTD010000607.1:0-3586 GCA_036505655.1 Chloroflexota bacterium | reverse complement strand
TTCTGCACCTGGCTGCTGATGGGATTCTTCCGGTCGATCCCTGCGGAGCTCGAAGAGGCGGCGAGGGTGGACGGCTGCACCCGTCTGGGGGCGCTGCGCCGCATCGTGCTCCCCATTTCCATCGCAGGGATTCTCACCGTCGTGATTTTCGCCTTCGCGCTCTCCATGCAAGAGTTTGTCTATGCCCTAACGTTCATCTCGCCGTCTGCCGCGAAGACTGTCGGCATTGGGGTGCCCACCGATCTGGTCCGCGGCGACGTCTTCTACTGGGGGTCCCTGATGGGTGGAGCCCTGATCGCCAGCATCCCGCCGGCGATCCTCTACAGCCTGTTCTTAGACCGGTTCATCGCAGGATTAACGGCAGGAGCGTTCAAATAGGAAGAGACGCGTGACCGGCAATCCACGAGGAGGTGGGTGTCAGGTGAAAGATGATAAGCCCGACGTGCAGTGGATACAGGTGGCGGATAATCGCTGGAAACGTGTATCCCGACGGGACTTCCTCAAGATCGCCGCGACAGGGACGGCGGCGGCCAGCCTCAGCCCATTCAATCGAGTTCAGTTTGCATTTGCCCAGCAGCGCAGGCTGACCATCCTTCATTGGTCGCACTTCGTCCCGGGATACGATAAGTGGTTCGATACCGAATACACCAAGGAGTGGGGCCGGGCAAATAACGTGGAAGTGGTCGTCGACCATATTCCATTCGCCCAGATTCCGGCCCGGGCGGCGGCGGAGGTGGCCGCCCGCAGCGGGCACGACCTGTACCAGCACATCTCCCCGCCCTCGGTTTTCGAGCCAGAGGTGGAGGACCTGACCGACATCGTTGACCCCATGGTCAAGAAGTATGGGATCATCGAGTTGTCCAAGCGGTCCTCGTACAATCCCAAGACCAGGAAGTGGTTTGGCTTGAGCAACTCGTGGGTCCCTGATCCGGCGCACTACCGGAAGGATCTCTGGGACGAGGCCGGCTTCGTGCCCGACTCCTGGGATAACGTCTTGAAGGCTGGGCGCAAACTGAAGGCCAGAGGCGTTCCCGTGGGGATCGGTATCAGCAACGATATCGACGCCAACATGGCCCACCGGGACATCATGTGGTCCTTCGGGGCGGCTTCGCAGAACGCGTCCAATGAGGTGACCATCAACAGTAAGAACACGGTCGAGGCTCTGAGGTTCATGAAGGCCTTGTTCAAGGAGACGATGGACCCCGAAGTGCTGGCCTGGGACGCGTCCTCGAATAACCGGGCGATGCTCGCAGGGAAGTCCTCCTACGTGTACAACGCGATCTCCATCGCGCGGACAGCGGAGAAAGATGTCCCGCAACTGTCGCCGCACATCCAGATCTGGAAGGCGCCGCGAGGCCCGCAGATGCTGGGCGGCAAGCGCCTCGGCGCCGAGCACGTCATGCTCGTCTACACGATCTGGAAGTTCCTGCCCGACGACCGGAAGAAGCTGGCCAAGCAGTTTCTGGTCGACTTCATCAACAACTGGGGCCGGGCCTTCAAGGCGGCAGAACTGTACGAGTTCCCGTCGTTTGTCAACACGGTTCCCGATCCCCAGCTCAAGGAGGCGACCTTCAACGACCCCGTGGCAGGTAAGCAAGAGAACAACCCCGGGAAGTACAAGGAGCTATACTACGCCAAACAGTGGAGCACAAACGTGGGCCACCCAGGCTATGCGCACGCGGCCGAGGGCGAGACGTTCGACACCTTCATCATCCCGCAGATGTTCGCCCTTGTAGCCACGGACAAGATGAGCCCGGAGGACGCCGCCAAGTGGGCGGAAGCCCAGATGAAGCCGATCTGGGCCAAGTGGAAGCAGCGGGGAATGATGTAGGCGCGCTGACCTCTGTCCGGCGTGACACATGGGACGCCCTGCGGGCAACTGCGGGGCGTTCTTCTTTGGGCCGTGCGCTCAGAGGAGAGGGCTGCAGACCATCGAAGAGCGGGCCAAGGGACGTCATGAGCCTCAGGGACTACCGCAGGAAACGCGACTTCCGCGCGACACCTGAGCCCACAGGGGCGGGGCGCGCGGGAGGAACGAAGAAGACGCCGTCGCTGCGCTTTGTCGTGCAGAAGCATCAGGCGAGCCGCCTCCACTACGATTTCCGGCTGGAGTGGAAGGGCGTCCTGCTGTCCTGGGCTGTGCCCAAAGGCCCGTCGCTCGATCCATCGGTGAAGCGCCTGGCCGCGCCGGTGGAGGACCATCCCGTCGAGTACCAGGACTTCGAAGGCGTCATCCCGGAAGGCGAGTACGGAGGCGGGACTGTCATGATCTGGGACCGCGGGACCTGGGAGCCCGAAGTCCCCGAGGTGGATGCGGCTCTAGACAAAGGCGACCTGAAGTTCACGCTGAAGGGGAAGAAACTGAGGGGCTCCTGGGTGCTCGTGCGGACGCGCGGGTTCCCTCCCGGTTCCGGGCGTCCGTCCTGGCTACTGATCAAGCACCGGGACCGCTATGCCTCGACGGAGGACATCACCATTGCCAAACCTCGATCCGCGGCGACCCGTCGGAGTCTCGCCGGGATCGCCAAAGCCGGAGGCGGCAACGTCGAGAAGGCGGCGGCCGGGGATCCTCCTGCGGCCACCACGAGGCGCGCGTCCTCGCGATAGGCGTCAAGCGCCTGCGGTCGAACCGGTGCCGTGAGGTGCTCTGTACAGTTTCCGTAACAACGCGATCTGACCCGTGTGGTAGGCGATGTGGGCTGCGCAGCCGAGGATGAGCTGGGCGTTCGTGTAGCGCGTGCGGCCTAGCCTGCCGGACAGGGTTTTCTGGTCGAGTGCGGTGATCCGGCGAACGAGCGCCACGTGGAGACGCGCCGCCTGGCCGAGTGTCAGCCGCCACCCGTCGACTCCCCCTTCACTGGCCGGCCAGGCCTGTTTCATCGGTTTGTCGCCCCCCTCCAGAGCGCCGAGAGTGAATCGGGACCAATAGATGATGTGATTTATCTCTTCCCAGATCGAATGGGTATCGCCACCGGGCGACCAGGAAGCTTCGTCGACCTCGACACCCTTGAGGATCTTGGTTAACCCTGTGTGTCCCCAGTTGCCCCGGCCCGCGGTATCGCGGGTAAAGACGGCCAGGGCGTCCGCGACGTTAGCCCTCGCCGGTCTGGTTGCCATCGTGTTCCCTCCGGTTTCTCGGGATCTGCTGCAGGCCTTCGCTGCATATGCCACGGCCGTTGACTTTCCTGCCGAACGCCACCAAAATTCCATTGACAAAGTGGGCCCGCGCCACTACTGTGCTGGTGGCACTCATACTTTTCCATATTCAGTTTGCACCGGTTGTCCGCACGGCGAACTGAATATTGGGGAGCAATCCCCTGGTGGAACGCAGCCTGCTTTGGGGTGCGTTTGGCCTGGGGTCCGTGGGCTGGCTCTGCGGACTCTTGGTGGTAGTGGCTCGCAGAGCGAAGCCCGTCGACGGCGCTGCGAGCCTGTTCCTCATTCCGCTCCTTCTCCTCTTTTTTCTCCTCATTGTGCCGGTCACGGTTCCTGGCGGCCCGTCGGAGCGGCTGACGTACGTCATCCGCGAGACCTACCAGCCCATGAACCGCCTCGCGGCGGTAATGATGCAGGGGACTCCGTAAGA
>DASXTD010000606.1:0-14043 GCA_036505655.1 Chloroflexota bacterium | reverse complement strand
TGACTGAACGCCAATACCGCGACGATTCCAGCGAAGGTGGAGTTGGAAGACCCGCGCCTAAGATCAAACTGCAGACGAAGAGCTGGCAAGCGGTAAGCCTGCCGGAAAACGTTCACCTCGAGGGGACGAGCTCGTACATTCCACTCACCCGCAATAAGGCCGTACAGACGGTCATGAATGTCTACAGCCCGGGCAATCGGGACGAGCTGCATTGCCACCCGGGCTCCGAGCACATCTTCATGGTGTGGCAGGGGCAGGCGACGATTCGAGGCATCAATGAGGGCGAAGAGATCGTGCTGAACCCCGGAGAGCTGGTTCACATCAAAGCAGGCCACTACTACCAGCTTTGCAACGATACGGATGACATCCTGGTGCTGTACCAGGTGGCTACGATTCCCGCGAAACGCTCGCCTATGGGACGTCGGTCGTTCCGGCGAGCCGGCGACGTTTCCGCCGACGACCTGAACGACCGCGGCGTCACCACCAAGTAAGGATCAGCCGACAAGATCGGTTTCGGGCCGCAGAAACCGATCTTTGGCCGGAAAACGCGAGCTAATCGGGCGGGAGGTGAGCCGTGCGGATTATGGTGCTCAACCAGGCCCCGGGGCGGAATGACACCGAATACCACCAGCGGGTCGAGCCCATCTTGCGGAGCTACGCGTCGCCTGGTACCCAGGTTGATCTGTGCTACCCGGACGGCCCTCCCACCCGGTTCGGAGGCGAGGGCGGCTCGCACATGGGCTTTTACGCGTCGATCCCGGCGCTGGTGGATAAAGCCGTGTGGGCCGAGAAGAACGGCTACGACGCCGTCATCCAGAGCAATAACTTCGAGCCGGGCGTGGAGGCCTCACGGCTGGCCGTGCGGATCCCGGTGCTGGGTCTCTGTCAGACCACCATGCTGGCGGCGGCCAACTTCGCCGACCGCATCGGGGTGACGGTGCCGCTGGATGGCTACTTCGTGCTGGCTCGGCGACTGCTCCAGGCCCATGGGGTGGACCGATTCGTCGCGGATCTGCGGACGATGTCGCTGGACGCGGTGCCGAACGGGGACGAAGTGGCGCGGCAGCGGCCGATCATCTTCAAGCGCGCTGTGGAAGTGATGCGGGCCCTGGTGCGGGAGGCGGGCGCCGAATGCATCGTCCCCCTGGGCGGCGCGATCATCCCCTACATCGTGGATCCGAAGGACCTGGAGCCCGAGGTGGGCGCTCCCGTGCTGAACCCGAAGTCGGTCGGCATTCGTACCGCGGAGATGTGTGTGAGCCTCGGCATCACCCACAGCCCGCTGACGTATCCCTTGGCCACACGCCCGAGCAACGCCTAGAATAGGCGCCAATTCCCGACTAGGCTCGGGCAGGAGGGATTCTGATGCCAATCCTGATCGCGATCGTCGTGCTGCTCGGTGCGGCGGTGGCGGGCGCCGGTGCAGCCGTGTACGGACAGGCGCCTGAGTGTCCATCTCAGCCTGGGGACGCGCGCTCAACGCAGTCCATCGGCGATATCCTGGGCGCTTCCGGCCGAATGATCGTGAACGATGGCGAAGCAACGACCATCGCGCGCGGATACGTCGGAGATCGGGTCAATGAAGCGCGGGTGTGCTTCACACCCGGAGCGGGCCATCTGTCCGGCAAATTGCCGCTCGGTTCAGTGGCCCCTTCGTTCTACGCTTCGGCGGGAGTCGACCTGTCTGGACCAACGCCGCGGACTACGAACCTCGAGGTCAAAGTCGGCGCGCTTCCTAACTTGCCGGGCGTGTCAGACCAGGTCGCACGGATTGTGAGTGACCTGATCAACCAGAGTCTGGAAGGGTGGAGGCTCGACCAGCCGTACGCGGCTGATTTTGCGACCGGGTCGGTTACTGTCACCAAGCTCGGGCAATAGCGCTGAGTTACCTATGAGAACTTCCTACTCGATGCCCAGGTAGGTTTTCTGGACCTCGGGATTCTGGCGGAGCGCGTCTGAAGAGGCCGCCAGTGCGATAGTGCCCGTTTCGAGGACGTATCCGCGGGTGGCCAGGCCCAGGGCCATGAGCGCGTTTTGCTCCACGAGCAAGATGGTGGTGCCCTGGCGATTGATGTCGCGAATCGTGTCGAAGATGGCTTCCACCAGGATCGGCGCCAGACCCATGCTCGGCTCGTCGAGTAAGAGCAAGCGGGGGCGGGCCATCAGCGCTCGACCAATGGCCAGCATCTGCTGTTCTCCCCCACTCAGGGTCCCGCCGGGTTGGCTTAAACGCTCTCGAAGGCGTGGGAAGAGCACCAGCACGCGCTCGAAATCCTCGCGGATCGCGGCCCGATCGCCCCGAACGAACGCCCCCATCTCGAGGTTCTCCACCACTGTCATGCGTGAGAAAATGCGCCGTCCTTCCGGAGCCTGAGCGACGCCCATCGCGACGATGCGATGGGGCGGGAGCTGATCGACTCGTTGGCCATACAACCAGACCTGGCCCGCCCGGGGGTGCAAGAGTCCGGCGATCGTCCGGATCGTGGTCGTCTTGCCGGCCCCGTTGGCACCGATCAGAGTGGCGATCTCACCGTCTCGCACTTCGAGATCGATCCCCTTCAGCGCATGGATCGGACCGTAATAGGTGTGGATGCCGCGCAGCTCCAGCGCTGGCGGTTTCGCCGGGGCGTCTGCCGCAGTCGGGCTGGGTGCGGTTGCTGCCAAAGTCAAGCGCTCCCGTTGGCTCGCGGCGTCACGGCGGCTCGGCCCAGGTAAGCCTCGATGACGTGTGTATCGTGCTGGACCTCGTAGGGCGTTCCCTCCGCGATCTTCTGGCCGTGGTCCAGCACAGTGACGCGGTCGGAGATGCCCATCACCACCTTCATGTCGTGCTCGATGATCAGGATGGTGAGGTGCAGCTGCGCGCGCACTCGCTCGACCAGACGCATGAGTGAAGTCTTCTCCTGGGGGTTCATGCCGGCGGTGGGCTCGTCGAGGAGCAGGAGCGTGGGGTCGCTGGCGAGTGCGCGGGCGAGCTCTAGCCGGCGCTGATCGCCGTAGGGCAGGTTGCGGGCCCATTCCTCGCGTCTCTCTTCGAGTCCGACCAGGCCTAGTAGCTCAATGGCTCGCCCGTGGGCTCGTGCTTCTTCGGCTCGCTGCCCGGGGGTGCGGAGGATCGCCGCTAGAGGGGAGGCGCGAAGGCGGGAATGCATGCCCACCAGCACATTGTCGATCGCGCTCATGGTGCCGAAAAGCCGGATGTTCTGGAAGGTGCGACCAACTCCTAGTCGCGCGATCTGGTGGGGTTGCAAGCCTCCGATCTCACGGTTTCGGAACCGCATCGAACCGGAGGTTGGCCGGAATAGGCCGGCCACCATGTTGAAAAATGTCGTCTTGCCCGCACCGTTGGGTCCAATCAAGCTGGCGATGGCGCCTTCCTCGATGAAAAAGTCGACGTCATTCACGGCGACCAGGCCGCCGAAGCGCTTGGTGATTCTATGCGCTTCGAGAATGGCGGCCATGTCAGCTAGCTTCGACCGCTGTGGGTGCTTCGGCCGGCTGGCCAGCGTGCAGCTCGGCCTGGCGCTGGCGGCTGGGGAAGATTCCCTCCGGGCGCAGGGTCATCATGAGGACGAGTGCCAGTCCATAGATCAGGAACTTGGAGCTTGCCAGGTCGGCTTGCTGCAGGAAAGGAAGGCCGATCGCCCCCCCCAGTCCGTGCAACCAACCCGTCGCACGGTCGGTGAGGATCAAGTTGAAGGAGCCCATGAGCACACCCCCAAAGACCACCCCCCAAATATTCCCAATGCCGCCCAGGATGATCATCGAGAGCACCATGATCGAGATGTCGAACTGGAACTGAAACGGGTCGATGAACTGGAGCATGGAGGCGAACAGCGACCCAGCGAAGCCGGAAAATGAAGCGCCGAGGGCGAATGCTGCCAGCTTGGTTTGCACCAGATCGATGCCGGAGCTGGCGGCGGCGATCTCGTCTTCCCGCATGGCCATCCAGGCCCGTCCTAGCCTGGAGTCGCGCAAGCGCACAATGATGAAGATGCTGAGCGCGCCGATCAGGAAGATGAGGTAGTACCAGAGAACCTGGTCCGTGGCGAACAGCTCTTTCTGTTCCACGGCGGGGCCGTTAGCGGTGAAGTCGATCCACGGAAGGTGCGGACGTCCGACCGGGCTCATGCCGCGGGAGCCACGGGTTAGCCCTTCGAGGTTCAGAAATACGCGGGGGACGATCTCGCCGAAGGCAAGGGTGACGATGGCCAGGTAATCGCCCCGCAGTCGCAAGGTCGGTGCACCCAGGATGAGCCCGAACAGAGCCGCGACCGCCCAGGCGGCAACCAGCGCGAGCCAGAAGTCAGCTCGAAAAGGAAGCGGGCTAGCCGGGGAGGTGAGGAACGCGGCGGTGTAACCGCCAATGGCGAAGAACGCCGCGTACCCGAGATCGAGTAGGCCCGCGAACCCGACCACAATGTTCAAGCCGAGTGCCAGGATCACGTAAATCAGGATGGGGTTCATCGAGCCCATAGCCCCGAGATGCAACTGGCGATCGAGGGCCGGATAGGCGACCAGGAATACAAAGAAGGTGGTGAGGAACGCGTTGCGGAGGGCCTCGCCCGGAGTGCTGGGCCGGCCACTCAGACTCTCCAACGCCCCCTGAATACCTAGGAGCGTGGAGGCGCCTCGTCTCCCAGCAGCCCGCTGGGACGGAAGACCAGAATCAGGATGAGCAAGCCGAATACGACGGCCTGAGTCCAGCGGGGATCAATCAGGCGGTCGGAGACGGCGCCCAAAATGCCGATCAGCAACCCGCCCAGGAGAGCGCCCTGGACGTTTCCGATCCCACCCATAACAGCCGCGGTGAAGGCGTAGAGGCCGCTCCGGAAGCCCTGGAAGAACCAGGCGGTGTTGTTGTAGAGGCCGTACATCAAGCCCGCCGCGCCGGCCAGCGCCCCGCCTAACAAGAAGGTCAGCATGATGGTGGTGTTGATGTCGATACCCATCATCGAGGCGGCCTCACGGTCCTGGGCCGTGGCTCGCATGGCCTTGCCCAGGCGGGTACGTTGAATGAATTGGGTGAGGCCAAAAGCGAGCGGCACCGCGATAGCGATGACGAACAGGTCCTTCAGGGCGAAGCGCACGGGCGTTTGAATCCCCACTACGTCGCGTAGGATGTCCACGTTGGGAAGCAGGTCTGGAAAGTAGACCTGGGAGGCGCCCTTCCAATGCAAGCCTGCATTGATCAGAATGAAGCTCACCCCGATAGCCGAAATCAGCGGAGCTACCCGCGGGGCATGACGGAGTCTCCGGTATGCGACGCGCTCGATGAACGCGTTGAGCAAGGCACACACGACCATGGCGACGAGGAGCGTTCCCAGCAGCAGCAACCCGAGCAGTGGTGGCGTTAACGTCTCCGGCTGGGCGATTCCCATCATGGCTGGTACGGAGGTGACGATGGTCAGTGACACCATCGTGCCGATCATGAACACGTCGCCGTGCGCAAAGTTGATCAGCTCGATGATGCCGTAGACCAGGGTGTAGCCCAGCGCCACCAGCGCGATTAAGAGGCCGTTAGTGATCCCAATCAGCAGTATCTGAGCAAGCTGCTCGTGCCACATCGGCCCTACTGGGTGCTGAGAATTTCCGCGTTGTCCTCGTCGAAGGCACCGCTCTTGACCTGGCGGCCGCTCATCCTGGTGAGGCTCGTATCGCCATTGGAGTCAAAGCTCCACTTTCCGAGTGCCCCGTCGAAGTCCTTAGTCGCGAAGACCGCGTCGCGGATGGCGCCTCGATCCGCGCTGCCGGCGCGCTGGAGGGCATTCAGCACCGCTTTGGCGGCATCGTAGCCGTAAGCGGCGTAAGCTTCGGGCTCTGAGTTGAACTTTGCTTTATAGGCCTTGTACCAGTCGGCGCCCTTGCCAGTGAGCTTGGAGGGTCCCAGGCCGCCAAAGGTGATATAGGTGCCCTCGGCCGCCGGGCCTGCAGCGTCGATGAAGGCCTTTTCCAGGATGCCGTCGGGGCCCATCATCTTCACCTGAGGCATCACGGCCTTGATGTCTTGCCACAGCTTGCCAGCGTTGGCCTGGGTGATGCCGCCGAAGTAGACCAGGTCGGGACTGGTGCCCCGAATCTTCTCTGCCAGAGCCCGGTAGTCCGCGGCCTTGTCGTCAATTCCCTCCGGCCCGCCCAGCACGTTGAGGCCGATTTTCTTGGCGGTGTCGGTGAACACCGTGGCGATGCCATGCCCATAGAGCTGGGTGTCATCGAGGACATAGACTTTCTGCGCGCCGAGCTTCTTCGCCCAGTTGGCGGCCGCCGCGCCTTGCAGATCATCGGCCGGGACCACGCGGGTGTAGTTATGTTTGCAGCCCGGGTAGTAGGTGTTCGGCTCACCCTGTTCGACGCCAGGGACGTTCTTGGTCAGACCCGGATACGTGTTCGCGGGCGAGACCATCACCAGATTGGCTTTGCAGAGAATGGGGATCGAGACTTTCGCGGCGCCAGAGTTGAACGTGCCGATGTAGGCAACGACCTGGGCGTCGTTGATGGCCCGGTTGGCATTCTCAGCCTCTTTGCCCGCGTCCCAGGAGCCCTTGGCCGCGGTCGCATCGTCGAGGTCCTCGTATTGGATCGTGAAGTTCCCAACCTTGTTGTTCACTTCGTCCAGGGCCATCTTGATGCTGTTGACGATGGTGTCCGTCTGGCCCTTCGATGAGCCCGTGCGAGGCAGGCTGGAGACGATCTTAATTGTTTGGGCGCCGGTTTGACCGGCTGGTGCGGCAGCGGGCGGGTTACACGCGGTGAGACCGAGAGCGAGTGCCAACGCAATCGCGACTGGAAATCGTCGGAGAAGTAACGTTCGGATCATGGTGGTGCGTCCTCCCGGTGATCTCGTGAGTATGAAAGAACGACTTTCGTCGGATTATAGGCTTGCCTGCCCTAGTCGGGGCCCCGGGGGGGCTTCGCCCCCCAAGAATCCTCTTACTTCCCCCTCCCCGCGCAGGGGAGGGGGTTGGGGGGAGGGGCCGTTTTTCAAATAGTGATCACCTTGTCAGCGCGAGGCACCTCATCCAGCAGGAAGGTCGCGGTTCCCATCACGCTGTCCACCTCGGGCGCCATATTGTCGGCGTCGATGTCCCAGATGCGCGCTCCTCGCGAGCACAGATAGACGCGCACGTGCCCAGTCGCCTTGGTTTCGCGCAGCATTCCGCCGAGATCGCGAAAGCCCATCCCTTCGGCGCCAGACCGATACTCCTCGCTCACTCGGTCGCCCTCGAAGGGCTCCTCGAAGCCGCCGAGCTTCAAGCGACGAGCCGCCCGGTTGGTGAAAAACATCGTGACTTGCTGGCCAGCGCTGGCCGCGATGCCGGCGAAGCTGACCGCCAACAGGATGTCTTCGAAGGAATCGCTCTTGACGATGAGCGCTAGACGCTGGGCCAGCGTTCCGCCGGACCGTTGTGGGGTTGATAGCTCCTGGATGGGCGGCTGGGCCACGGGTTGTTCTCCTCGGGCCATCGGCTAAGGTACTCAGGCCCAAGGGTAGCGCACTGGCCATGGAGCGAGCAGGAGGCAGGTTGGGAAGGATTGTGGTCTTTCGGCCGGGCGCGCTCGGTGACACTCTTTTGACGGTGGACGCGCTGGTTGCATTACGTCACCGGTTCCCGGATGCCGGTCTGGAGTTGGTGGGGCACGGTGAGGGTGGTCGCCTCTTGCAGGCGGCGAGACTGGTGGACGAGGCCACGGATTTCGACGCCCCGGGGGTTACCGGGCTGTTTAGAGATCCGCCCAGTGTCCCTCCGCAATGGGAAAAGGCCGAGCTCGTGGTCTTGTGGATGCAAGAGGCGGGCGGACTATTTCAGGCCTTCAGGGGGGCTGGCGCACGGATGGTCATCGCGGCGATGCCCGAACCCGAAGACGGCCATGTGGCCGATTACCTGGTGAGCAGCCTGGCGTCGGCTGGGGTGGAGCCGCTCGCTGAGACGGCAACGCTGCAATTACCGGGGGTGAAGGTGGGGGACGTGGCGGCTGCGGCGGCCTTGGTGCATCCAGGAAGCGGATCCGTTCGCAAGAACTGGCCGACCGACCGCTTCGCCGCGCTCTGCCGTCGCCTGGCGGCCGGAGGGATCGCCTTCGAGCTGTTGGAGGGGCCGGCAGACCGGGAGCCCGTGAATCGTCTGGTCGCGGCACTAGGATCCAGCGTCAAGGTCAGTCGACCATCAAATACCCTAGACCTGGCCGAGATGCTGGTGTCGACGCGATTGTTGATCGGAAATGATTCGGGCGTGTCGCACCTGGCAGCGCGCCTCGGAGTGCCTACTGTCGCTATCTTCGGTGCTAGCGATCCCAACCGGTGGGCTCCTCGAGGGCCCCGGGTCGAGGTCGCTGGAAGCTCGGAGAGCTGGCCGTCAGCTGAGGCCGTGTGGGCTGCTTGTCAAAGAGCCATCCAGGCCCCCGACCGTTATCCGCATACGCGGGCGCTGGCCGAGCGTTGGAGCCGGCACGGGTATCTTAATCGAGGAAGCTAGGGGCGAGCGGGACGGCGACCGGAGCGCTCGATTACCAGGGTTCCTGCTAGAAGAGCCATCAGGAGTAGGATGGTTACTCCATCGATCATTTCCTTGCCTCCCGGACACAAGATTGGTTCTTCCAGCTTAGTCGTCATAAGTCACAGCGGCCTTACAGGCGTCGGTGTTCTTGTCACAGGGCAGTTACAGTTGGGGAAAGCGAGGAGCTTGGCATGTCTGAAGGGCGTGATTGGACCGTCGCTGACCTGGAGGCGGCGATCCATGAATTGGTGTCTGACCCACCCGAAAGCGCCGTCGGCGACCTCGCTCGGCTAGCCAACCGGGCGATTGTGGACCTGCATGTAGTCGCTCGGGGTGAGGCGGCGAAGCGGAAGGGAAACGAGGACTGGGGCCAGTGGGCGCGCCTCGCGAATGCAGTGCGCAGCGGTGTGTTGCAGATCGCGGCCATTAAAGACGCGCTCAAGGGAATGAAGACGGGGTGACGATAGACCTCTGGCAGGCTGTCGTCATGGGGGTCGTGCAGGGGTTCACTGAGTTTCTGCCGATTAGCAGCTCGGGGCATCTGATCCTGGTGCCTGCCCTCCTCGGTTGGCAGGACTCGCCGGTCGACCAACTCGAGTTCACGGTGGCCCTCCATGGGGGGACTCTGATTGCACTCCTGGCCGTCTTCTGGAGAGACTGGGTGGAGTTGATCGGCGCCGCGCTGCGGTCTCTTGGAAGGCGTTCGTTGAAGGTTCCCAACAGCCGGCTCGCATGGTTATTGGTGCTCGGGACGCTGCCGGGAGCGATAGCCGGCGCCCTATTCGAAAAGAAGATCGAAGACGCGCTGCGCGCACCGCTGGTCGTGGGCATCACTATGGCTGGGGTCGCTCTCGTGCTGGCGGCGGCGGACA
Source organism: Chloroflexota bacterium (assembly GCA_036505655.1). Taxonomy (GTDB): domain Bacteria; phylum Chloroflexota; class UBA6077; order UBA6077; family SHYK01; genus DASXTD01. The sequence continues at coordinate 4,676 of DASXTD010000606.1, read as the reverse complement.
TTTGGTCGCGGAAGAATCAGGATGAGCATTCGCTCGGAGCGACTGGCGCCTTCGGTATCGGCTGCGCCCAGGCCCTGGCGCTGGTGCCAGGAGTGTCGCGCAGCGGGATCACGATTTCGGCGGGGTTGGGTCTCGGACTCACTCGCTCGGCAGCGGCCCGGTTCTCGTTCTTACTGAGCGCTCCGATTGTCGCCGGGGCGCTTGTAAAGGAGGGCTATGACGTCGTGCGGGCTGGCCTGCCGCCCGGGGAGGCAGTTGGCTTTGCCGTGGGGGTATTAGCGGCGGCCATTTCAGGATTCATCGCCATCCGCTGGCTGCTCCGTTACCTGGCCAGAGGGAGCCTGATGCCGTTCGTCGCTTATCGTCTTATAGTCGGCGGGATCGTCATAGTCCTCGCCCTGGCTGGGCGGATCTAGTAGGTTCTTCCGCGCTGGAGCGCGATGTCGAATGTGGCCGTATCGGCGACGGCCATCACCGCCATAACGCCAGCCTGAATGGGATCCGTGACGACGAGATCAGCGGCCCGGGGAACGGAGCCCACCATGTTGAGCGAGATTACGATGATGCCCTTCTCGCGTACTTCCTTAACGGCATTGGCGATCTCGCCCCCCATGATGGAGCCGGCCAGTACGAGCACCTTTGCTCGTGGGAGGCGAGCCACTCCGCGAACGGCGGTGGCGAGATCCGCCTCACCTACCAGAGGGATCGTATCGACCGAGATCCGCTCGCCGCGGATATTGTGTCGGTCCGCCTCGCTGATAGCGCCTACCGCCACCTGGCCCACCTGAGCGCCGCCGCCGATCACGATGATTCGCTTGCCGTAGATGCGTGCGAAGGGGTCGGTGCGTATCACATCAGTTACTGCGTCCAACCCGCGGAGATCGCGTTCCAGGACGGTGGGGTCGGCCACGTCCTCAAGCTCGAAATAGACGGACGCTTCGCCGTCTCGACGATCAGTGATATCGACATAAGCGATGTTCACCCCGTGCGACGAGATCACGCCCGTGAGTGCGTGGAGCACTCCGGCGCGATCCTTGATATGGACGACGAGCGCGAGATCCATGGGAAGGTAGGATAGGCGTCGCCGATCCGGAGCGTCAATGCGACGGGATAGGGCTGTCCGTGATCTTTTTGAGATGGTGACGTGGTAGCAGGCTTGGGTGCGCCGGCGTTTGGTCCAATGGACATAGGGCGTGGTAGTGGGAAGGGTGCTTTGGGCTCCCAGGAAATGCGGCCGGTGCTAAGCTGGACTGGCAATGGCACTATTGTCTGAAGGGCAGATTTCAGAGGCCTTGAAGAGCCTGTCTAACTGGGAACGGTCAGGGAATGAGATCGCACGCAGCGTGCGGTTTCCCGACTTCATGGCGGGGATCACAGCCATCAACCGCATCGCGGAAGCGGCTGAAGCTGCCGACCACCACCCTGACATCGACATTCGGTATCGCAATGTGCGGTTTGCGTTGAGTACCCATGATGAGGGCGGGCTGACCGAGAAAGATGTCCGCCTGGCCCGCCAGATCAACGAGATCGTGAGCTAGGTCCATGGCACAACAGAAGACAGACCCGAAGCTGGATGCCTTGAACCGAGGTCGGCTGCGCACCTTGCTTCTCTACTGTCCGTTCGATCGGAAAGTGACCCGCCATGCACGACGCGGGAACGAGCTACGCCTCGTCTGTCTGGATTGCGGACGTAGCGTCGACCACGAGCCGGGAGAGAGCGAAAGCGCCACCACCATCGACCTGACGGCAAGCAGCTCCGCAATCGCTTCGCGCGGGGCCGCGCTTGATACAGGCTCTGTCGAGCACCTAGAGCCGCATTCGTCGCTTGGTTCGGTGAGTGGGTTAACGTCTGATCAACCGCAGATGGCTCAACCACGGGGTATGGCCATCGAGCGGCGGCGTATTTCGGGCCCTCCACCTGATACCAGAGAATCAGCGCCTCGACGGGCAGTAAGGCGGCCGGCGAAGGCGACTCCCCGGAGAGTGCTCTTGGCGGGAGCGGCCACGGTGCTTGCCCTTCTTGGTGTCGCCAACTTGCTGGGCCAACTCGCGCACCCATCGGCGCCCGTCGTCCCCCCTCCCGCCATTCGAGTGGTGACCGAGTCATCCGGGCCGGCCGTTACGGTCGCCAATACGGAAGGGGTCGGTGTTTACCTCCGAGCCACTCCAAACCTGGATGATTTCCTCTATCCGGTCAGTGAGGGAGCTGAGCTGCAGATCGCGGGGGCGGATCTGTGGGCGGATGGGGTCCACTGGCTGCAGGTGGAAGATAGCTCCGGCACGCGGGCCTGGGTGCCTGCTGCGTACACCTCGCTCGCTTCGTAGCTGATCGTCGAGGTAGGCCGCTCCCCTCCAGGTGTGAGCAGGGCTGACGCGAGCGCCACTGCGTATAATTAGGGCGCTCTAGAGGAGGGACTTTTTTGCCGCTGTATGTTTATGCCTGTCAAAAATGTGGAGAAACGCTCGAGCGCATGCAGAGCTTTTCTGCCGATCCGCTCACTGAGTGCGATGAGTGCGGTGGAGCGCTGCGTCGTGTTATGCAGCCGGTCGGGATCGTCTTCCGCGGAAGCGGCTTTTACAGTACCGATCACGGGCGGGGCTCCAAGGGTCGGGATAACGACCGCGAGGGCTCGAGGGAAACTGCAAGCGCGTCTTCGGGTTCGCGCTCGACGACCACGTCTTCGAGTGAGAAGTCATCTGAGAAGGCTTCGAGCGAGAAGAAGGAGGCCGGTGCGGGAGCGGCGACTCCTGTGGGGAGCGCTACTTCTTCTAGCTAAGCTAAGATGCGCGCTGTCCTCCAGCGCGTGACCACCGCGGCCGTCCAGGTTGAAGGGATGGTCGTGGGATCCATTGATCTCGGATGGGCCATCCTGCTCGGAGTGCGTGGCAGCGATACCTCGCGAGAGGCGACGCGCCTGGCTGAACGCGTGGCTCAGCTGCGAGGGTTCGATGACGGCAGCGGACGGATGAATCGGTCGTTGCTCGACGTCGGCGGGTCGGCGCTGGTGATCTCCCAGATTACGCTCTACGCGGACGTCGACCGTGGTCGCCGTCCCAGTTTTGCTCCCGCAGCGGCAACCGATCAGGCTCGGGCCCTGGTCGACGAATTCTGCGCCGCGCTGAGGGCCAACGGCGTGCCCGTGGAAACGGGCATCTTCGGTGCCAACATGCAGGTCCAGATCACGAACGACGGCCCTGTCACCTTCATCCTGGACGAGTGAGGCACCAGCTACCCGCTAACTCTGGCTCGCCAGAGTAGGTGCCTTGATTGCCTGGAGCGACCACGAAGAGGCCTGGGTGATGTCAACCGAGACGGTTTGACCGGCCAGGGCCTCGGCGCTTTCGAAGAAGGCGAGCTTGTTGTGGCGGGTACGGCCGTACCATTTGCCCTGGCGGGTGCCTTCCACGAGGATTTCCTGACGGGTGCCCAGGAGTTCTTGGTTGGTCTCCTGGGCGATGCGGGCCTGGAGGTGCTCCACCGCGTGCAGGCGACGCTTCTTCTCCTCGAGGGGCACGTCGTCGGCCCATAGTCTGGCGGACGCGGTACCCGCCCTCGGGGAATACATGGCGACGTGCACGACGTCGCAGCGGACCCGATCCAGCAGGTCGATCGTGCGTTGGAACTGCGCCTCGGTTTCGCCGCAGAAGCCCACGATGATGTCAGTAGATAGGCCCAGGTTGGGAACGATATGGCGCATCTCGGCCACGCGCTCCTCGAAAAGCTCAGCTCGGTAGCCGCGGGCCATGCGTCGGAGCACCTCGTTATCGCCGGCCTGGACGGGCAGATTGACGTCCTCACACACCTTGGGCAGCGATGCGACCGCCTCCATGAGCTCGCGGTCGAAATCGACCGGGTACGAGGTGAGGAAACGAATGCGCCCCAAGCCATCGATCTCGCTCAGGTCTGCAAGCAGCCCGGCCAACGAAGTTTCGATGTCGCGGCCGTAGCGATCGACGATCTGGCCAAGTAGCACGACCTCTTTGGTGCCCCGTCGGACCAGCGCCTCGACCTCACGCCGAATCTCGGACGAAGGTCGGCTGCGCTCGGCACCGCGGCGGAACGGGATGATGCAGTAGGTACAGCGGCGGTTGCAGCCCTGGCTGACCGTGACCGGCTGTGACACGAACGGAAATGGCTCGGCATCGGCCGGCTCCAGACGGTAGAGCGCATCGAGGTCCAGAAAATCGGCCACCTGATCGGACAGGGGCAGATCGATCTTGGGAGAGAAGAAGCGGTCCACGAATGGATACCGGCGAGCCAGCGTGGCGACGTCGTCTTCGACCATGCAGCCGGCTAAGGCGACACGCATGCCGGACCGCTTCGCTTTGAGGTGCCGGATGCGCTCCAGCTCGTTGTGGACTTTGGTCTCAGCCGCCTGGCGCACCACGCAGCTGTACAGGACGACGAGGTCGGCATCCTCGAGGGAATCGGAGGGCTCGCCGCCGTACACCATCCTCAGCTCGTCGCTCATGCGACGCGCGTCGGCTGTATTCATCTGGCAGCCGAAGGACCAGACGTGGAAGCGCAAGCTCACGCTCCTTTGCCCAGCGACGCGGTTACTCGCAAGCGCCCCACCTCCCGACGCGGCGTTCATGCGCGTCGGCGTCCAGCGCGGCCAGTTGGTCGGCCATCATGATGTCAGGTGGCGACGCCTGAGCCTCTGTGTAGCCTTCTG
>DASXTD010000605.1:0-1525 GCA_036505655.1 Chloroflexota bacterium | reverse complement strand
TCGCCGCTCTCGAAGTCTCCGATGAGCGAGGCTCGATGCTGCCCCGGGGTCAGTCCGTCCCAATCCTTCTTGACCTGAGCCGCTAATTCGGGCATCGACGTGGGAGAATAGAGTTGTGGCGCGATAGAAGCCCCGCCGTGCGCTGCTGTCTTCCGTTCGGCGGTTATGCGATCGGGTAGCTCTTCAGCGGCCGCTCCCGGATCCGTCGATCCACCAGGTAGGCCACCGCTCGCACCACCCGACTATGACCCGGGCGCGCGTGCCGATACACCTGCGACAGCACCTGAAACTGGTTCAACTGGGCGTTCGTATGTTCCACCACGATCCGATACCGCGACAGATGTCGGTTGTACGCTTTCTCTTCCGCTGTCAGCGGCCGATTACGTCGCGCCTTGAACGGGTGGTAGATGGTCCGTTCCGGATAGTAGCGGCGCAGCCCCTCGTACCCTTTGTCCACCATCGCCGCCTCCTCGGGGTCCAGCCGCTCCAGCAGCCGGGTGAGCCGCAGCAACTTCAGATCATGGATCCCGCCCCCTGGCACACTCGGCGAGACCGCGCCCAGACTGCCATCCGGCTGCACGGCGATCTCATTCTTGAGGGTGTGACACTTCTTCTTGCCCGAGTAGTAGGGACGCTGGCGGTCGTCCTCCTTGCTGCTCTTGGGGCGCTGGATCCGTTGCTCCTTGGCATCGATCACCAGACGCACGTCGGGAAAGGCATCCATCACCGCGGCCACGGAACGCAACTTCTTCCGTTCGGCAGCCGGGCGCTCAAAGGGAAACTGTGCCAGCGTGGCGAGGGTGGCGAGGCAGTCGTTGATGGCATCGTGGACGTTGGTCTTGTTGAGAGAGAAGAAGAAGGCCAACACCTCCAAGGTGGGATAGACGCGGAGCCAGAAGAGGGCCATCAGCAGGCGAGTTTGGAGATCGTGACGCGGGCGCGGGCCGCCGCCGACCGCCCGTTGACGGGGCTTGCCCTCCTTCTTGGTGGTGGTGGCCTGCCGGCACCGGTCGGAATGGGCCGGAGCAAAGGCAGCGAAGAGAGCGTCAAACTGCTCGGGCGTATGACCCGTGAGGCTGCGGAAGGCAGCAGGGTGGCGCCGGAGGATCTCGTGAGTGATCATACCCTACCGTTGGGAGGCCGACGAGGTCGCTCCTCTGTCGCGCCACAACTCTATTAACTACGGTAAGCTGGAGCGCACCCGCAGGTCAGTGAGGGGCGAGTGGATCGAGCAACCATGAACGGGAGCAGCCCTACGGATGTCGCGGCGGAGTTCCCCCGCGCAGCAAACAAGCTTCCGCTTCCAGGCATCGACGAGCCGGCCAGCCGAGGGTGGCTGCATCGTAGCTGAACGCTGAAGCAACATATGCAGCCGGCGGCGCCCTCAGCGGACCCGTGCCCCCCGGCCAGATCCCGCACCTGGATGCCCAAGACGCTCTCCTCCTTATGGAGGGAGTACTGGGCGAGGGGGAAATCGGCGACGACCTGCGTGAGGCGCCGATTCTCCTCTTCGAGCAGCTTGAGG
>DASXTD010000604.1:0-9063 GCA_036505655.1 Chloroflexota bacterium | reverse complement strand
GGTCTCACGGGCGGGGCCTACGCGCTGGCGACTCTTCTGCGTTTGGTCGGCGAGCCGCGCGATGAGCATGCAGCCCGGATCGGGTTCTACGTCAGCCTCGTCGCAGCGCTGATCTGCCCCGTGCTCCTGACTCTCGATCTTGGAGCGAGCTGGTGGAAGTTCTGGCACATGTTGATCAACGTCACCCCGGGTGATCAGGGCCTGAGCTTCAAGTACTGGTCCCCGATGTCGGTCGGCGCTTGGGCGCTGCTGGTCTTCGGCTTCTTCGCGACAGTGTCTGCGCTCGAGGCCTTTGTCCTTGACAGGCGAGACCGCGGGACCATGGGCGATCCGGGCCGGCCGATCGGCGGCGTTGCGGGCCTCGCGTTCAACGTCGTCGGCGCCATCCTCGCCCTGTTCATCGCTTCGTACACAGGCGTCCTGCTCAGCGTCAGCAACCAGCCGATCTGGAGCGACACCTGGATGCTGGGAGGACTGTTCCTGGCCTCAGGACTCAGCGGTTCCGCCGCGCTGATCGCTCTTCTCACCAGATACCGTCCTGACGCCGCGTTCAGCGTTGCCCGTCTCCACCAGGCCGATGGGTATTTCTCGCTCCTTGAGCTCGTCCTGCTGGTCGCGTTCTTCATCACGATCGGCGTCGCTGGGACCGCACTGAGGACCCTGCCATGGCTCCCGCTGTGGGTGCTTGCGCTGGTCGGCATCGCCTCGTCACTTGTTGCGGCGAGGGGACATATGGGCGTCCGCCCAGCAGGCGGTTCGGCAGTCATCGCTCGCGCGCGCACCGACACACTGGTCATGTCGCTTCTGGTGCTGCTTGGCGTGCTTGCCTTGCGTGGTGCGGTGATCTTCAGTGCCCAGTAACGAAACCCAGATCTCGCCCCCCAGCTCAGAGCAGATCCTGGCCGTGCTGGCCGCGATCCAGGATCCCGACCTGGGCCGTGATGTGGTCAGCCTGGGCATGATCAAAGACCTGGCCGTCGCCACTGACGGCCGGGTGAGCTTCACGTTCGAGCTGACCACGCCGGCATGCCCGGTTCGCGACCGCTTTCAGACCCTGGCGCACAAGCTCGTCGCCGATCTTCCGGGCGTGACCGCGGTGGACCTGAAGATGACCGCCAACGTGCGATCTGCCTTCCGCGACCGGCAGCCGAGTCAGGTCATTCCCGGCGTCAGGCAGGCGATCGCCGTCGCATCGGGAAAAGGTGGCGTGGGCAAGTCCACCGTCGCCATCAACCTGGCCTGCGCCCTTGGCGTCAGCGGGGCCAGGGTTGGACTGCTGGATGCGGACATCTACGGACCTTCCATACCGGGCATGATGGGCGTCCAGGCCGAGCCGAAGGTGGTGGACCAAAAGCTGGTGCCGCTCGAAGCCTTCGGGATCAAGCTCATGTCGATCGGCTTCATGGCCGGCGCGGACAAGGCCATGGTCTGGCGGGGGCCGATGGTTTCGCGAGCGATCGAGCAGATGCTCAGCGACGTGCACTGGGGCGAGCTCGACTATCTCGTCATCGATCTCCCCCCGGGCACCGGCGACGCGTCGCTGACACTGGCACAGGCGGTGCCCCTGGCCGGCGTCGCGATCGTCTGCACCCCGCAGGCTGCCGCGCTGAGCATCGCGGTCAAGGCACTCCAGATGTTCCAGGGACTCAACGTGACCCCACTCGGCCTGGTCGAGAACATGAGCTGGTTTGTCTGCGGCCGATGCAGCGAACAGCACTTCATCTTCGACCACGGTGGCGCCGAGCGCGCCGCCAGGCGGTTGGGCGTGCCCTACCTCGGCGGCATTCCGCTCGAGATGACGATTCGCGAGGAGGCCGACGCCGGTGCGCCGGTGGTCATGTCGCGGCCGGATTCAGCCGGCGCCAAGGCCTTCCGCGAGGTCGCATCAGCAGTCGCCGCGCGGGTTTCAGTGCACAGCTTCCGCCGGCTGCCGGTCATCAACGTTCGCTAGGCGAGCCGGGGTACTCCTTCTCCAGCTCCTGCCTCACCTCGAGGATGAGCGCCGCCACGGCCGCGTCATCGACGTCAGCCTTGGCCGCGCGGAGCCGCTCAGCCGCAACCCCGGCCATGAAGCACGAGAGCGGAGCAAAGCGTCGCTCCTGGGTATGGGCGGCCACGCGCGCAAGTTCCAACAGCTCCAGCGCCACCTTGGCATCGAGCGAGGGCGCTTCAATTCGGGCGGAGCGCCGGCTCGCCGCCGCCGCCCACCGCCGACCCAGGTCATCGAAGAATCGATTCATGCGTCAGCTATAGCACGGCCCGCCGCTTGGCCACTTCGAGTGCGCGTCCAGGTGAGGCATTGATCAGCCATAGGCCCTCAATCGCTAATAGCCCTCGGCGTTCCGGATCAACCTCCCAGATGGCGTTCCCCAGGGCCGACGTAGAGTTGCCTCGGCCTTGTGATCTTCTGCTCCGGATCCAGGAGGCCTTCTTCCCATTGTGCGAGCCAGCCGGGAGTGCGCCCGATCGCGAAGAGGACTGGGAACATCTCCACCGGGAAGCCCATCGCCTGGTAGATGATTCCCGAGTAGAAGTCGACGTTGGGATAAAGCTTATGGCTGATGAAGTACTCATCCCCGAGAGCGATCCGCTCCAGCTCAAGCGCAATGTCGAGTAGGCGATTCCGACCGGTGACCTCGAACACCTGGTCAGCTATCCGCTTGATGATCTGTGCGCGGGGATCGAAGTTCTTGTAGACACGATGCCCGAAGCCCATCAGCCGAAAGTCGCCCTTCTTGACCCGGGCGATGTAGTCAGGAATCGCGTTCACTGAATCGATCGTATTCAGCATCCGAAGCACTTGCTCGTTAGCCCCTCCATGTAAGGGCCCGTAGAGTGCTGCTGCCGCCGCGGCTACCGCCGAATAGGGATCGGAATGAGAGCTGCCAACGGCACGCATGGTGTGGGCCGAGCAGTTCTGCTCGTGGTCGGCGTGCAGGATGAAGAGAACGTCCAGCGCGCGGGCGAGCACGGGGTTTGGCTGGTACCTGAGCTCCGTGGTCTTCCGCATCATGTTCAGGAGGTTTTCGGTGTAGGAAAGATCGTTGTCGGGATATGCGTAAGGCAGCCCCGTGGCATGCCGGTAGGCGAACGCCGCCAGTGTCGGCATCTTGGCGATCAAGCGGACGATCTGACGGTCGCGGTTGATCTCCGAGAGGACATCCTTCGCTTCTGGATAGAAGGTCGATAGGGCGGCGACTGTGCTCACCAGGATTCCCATAGGGTGAGCGTCATGGTGGAAGCCGTCGATGAATTTCTTCACACTCTCATGGATGAAGGTGTGTTGGGTTATTTCGCGCGCCCAGGCTTCCTTTTGAGGCTGATCCGGCAGCTCGCCATTTAGAACCAGATAGGCGATTTCCAGGAACGTGCTTTTCTCAGCGAGCTCCTCAATCGGGTAGCCGCGATAGCGGAGGATTCCCCGATCGCCGTCGATGTAGGTGATGGCGCTGCGACAGCTGGCGGTGTTGAGGAAGGCTGGATCGTAGGACAAGAGTCCAAAATCGTCGTCATTGACCTTGATCTGTCTGAGGTCGACGGCACTGATCGCTTCGCCCCTGATCGGGATCTCGTAGGCGCGTCCGGTCCTGCTGTCGGTTATCGACAGTACTGGCTTCGGGGCTGAGGCACTCATCGCTCCTCCACGTTCGGCTTTGTTATCTGGTCTGGACAAGAGTAAGCTGAGCGCGGTTCCCCAATTAGAGGGAACAAGGAGGTTCATAGGTTGTGGAGGACCTCCGTTCGGTTGCAACTTGGTCCGAAGGGCCAAAATGTTGCTGCCTTGGCCAGAGACAACCCCTGGCACCCGCCATGACCTAGGCCCTCAACTCGTCGGTTTCGCCAACGAGCCTTCCGACTCATTTACAGGAGGGGATTCAAATGGTTGAACAACCTACAGCGCCAGCATTGGCAAACCCCGCGGCCTTAGGGCTCGGAGCTTTTGCGCTGACGACCTTCATCCTCAGCGCTCATAACGCGATGGGCGGTGGAACGGTGCCGCTGCTGGCGATGTTCGGCTACGCGGTGTTCTATGGGGGACTGGCCCAGCTTGCAGCGGGCATGTGGGAGTTCAAGACGGGCAACACGTTCGGCGCGACCGCGTTCTCGACCTACGGCGCCTTCTGGATGGGCCTGGCGGCCTTCGTGGTCCTCATTCTCCTGGGGAAGGTCCCCGCCAAAGACGTGGCCCCGTCCCTCGCCTGGATTCTGCTCGCCTTCGCGATCTTCAACACCTACATGTTGCTCTGGAGCACCCGCATCAACGTGGCCGTTTTCGCGGTTTTTCTCACCCTTGAGATCACCGAGATCCTGCTCTTCCTGGGCAACTTCAACGGCAACGCCGCCGGTGAAGGTCTGGTCGCGCTGGGGGGCTGGATGGGTATTGTCACCGCTTTTGTGGCCTGGTACACCTCCGCTGCGATCGTCGCGAACAGCATGCGCACCAAGCCGATACTGCCGGTGGGCGGCCCGATCTGGAGCGACGCCGCGCCGGCGGCTCGGATGGGCCGACCGGCGGATGTGCCAAGGTAACTGGACTCCAACGGAGCGGAGGAAAACGGTTCTTTAACGTTGGCCAAAGAGACCGCCCTGCAGTATTGGCAGGGCGGTCTCGAGGATCACCACGAGGTCAAGGTGGAGTGTCGATTGAATCGGCCTATAATTTTTGCGTCCCTACATCCGGGTTGGTGGGTGTCCATGGTGCCCCGGGGCAAATCTTCACAGTTGGCCTGCCAGGCAGCAGCGCATTCTGCTGCGCCGTCGCCCAAAGCCAAAGCACTGTGGACCGGCGTGTTGAGCTTATCTGGGCTGTAAGTGTGAGGAGGCAGGATGGCTAAGACTGCTGTCGACAAGAGCCGCGCCCGGAAAGACTGGCCCGCGGTCCCGATCCCGACTCCGGAAGAGGTCTACGCAGGCGTCTCCGAACCGGCCAAAGAGTATCCGCTCTACCTCGAATCGATCATGCGTCAGAGTGAGAACTTTAAGAAGCCGGAGAACTTGGGCCGCATCCGGGTGCTCGACCTGACAAAGGGCATGATCATCGGCAACTGGTGCTCGTCCATGCTCTCGGAGCTCGGCGCCGAGACCATCAAGGCCGAGCCGCCGGATGGCGACCCGCTCCGGTGGCAAACGCCCTTCGGCCGCAAGGAGTACATGCTCAAGGACCTGGAGACGGGAGAGCCGATCGGGCTGCACTTCCTACACGAGATGCGCAACAAGCAGTCCATCACGCTCAACCTCGAGACGCCGGAGGGACGGGAGATCTTGAAGAAGCTGGCCGTCCACTTCGACGTCCTCATCGAGAACTACCCGCCCGGCCAGTTCGACAAGTGGGGGGTCGGCTACCGGCAGCTGAGGGAGATCAACCCGCGATTGGTCTACGCCTGGGTTGGGCAGCTCGGACAGTGGGGTCCGATGAAGGACAAGGAAGGCATGCTCGACCCCACGGCGCAGGCGGCCTGCGGTTTCGTCCACGGCACGGGCCACCCCAAAGAGTTCGGCGGCCGCCCGACCCGGTCCGCAATGTGGGTGTGCGACCACGTCGGCGGCACGGCCGCTGCCATGGGCATCGTGGCTGCCCTCCTCTACCGTGACAAGGTCACTGGGCAGGGGCAATTTGTCGAGGCCACCGGCGCTGAAGCGCTGATCCGGATCCTCGACTACGACTGGGCCTGGTACGGGATGGACGGCAGTATCCGGCCCCGTTATGGCAACTGGGACCTGGCCATCAACATCTATGCCGTCAACCCCACGAAGGACGGCTACTTCATGGTCGGTGGCGGCCACGATCGGCTGTGGTATCGGATTTGGCGCACTGTGGGCGACGACCGGCCCGACCTCGAGGACGAGATCCTCGACGACAAGAAGCTGAGAGGGGTAGTGGACCGGCTTCCGCACACGGCCCAGGTCAAGACTTACACGCTGCTCTCGGACTGGCAGAAAGACCAGTCTCGCAGCGAAGCCGAGAGAAAGCTGATCGCCCAGCAGGTGGCCTCCGGCGGCGTCACGTACATCGATGAGGTCGCCGAGTATCCTCACTTCAAGTACCGCGGGCATGTGGCCGAAATCGAGGATCGGCTCTACGGCAAGGTCCTGTTCGGCACCACGCCTTTCCTACAGCAGAAGGCTCCCGGCCGCACCAAGTGGCTCGGCCGACCGCTCGGCTACGACAACGAAGACGTCTACAAGAAGTTGCTGAACTTCGGACGAGAAGACCTGGCCAGGCTGGAAAAGCAGGGCGCGATCTAGGAGGCGGATGAGAATGGCGGTCACTGTCACACCGAAGACGACTGGTTCCACTGCCCGTAAGCCCGGCGGCGACGGACGGCAGATGGACTTCGAGAGCTACTGCCGGGAGGTCTTCAACCCGGTCACGGCGTTCACCAAGCCGGAGGCACTGAAGGGCTACCGCGTGCTCTCCTGCACGCAGTACATCCTGGGCCCCTCCTGCGCAAGCTATTTGGGCGAACTGGGGGCGGAGGTGATCAAGATCGAGCTGCCGCGCCGCGGCGAGCCGATGCGGCACACCACGCCCTTCAATGAGCCGCTCCTCTACCCGCTCTCCCGCTGGGCGCCGCAAGCGGGCACCGGGCTGGGGTTCTTCGGCGCCAACTTCAACGAGGAGTTCATCTCACTTGACTTCCACCGGCCGGAGGCCCGCGAGGTCCTGGCCCAGCTCGCCGCCAAGGCCGACGTCATGGTCGAGAATTACCGGCCAGGGACCTTCGACCGCTGGGGAATCGGCTACCGCCAGCTGTCCAAGGTCAACCCGCGCCTGGTTTACCAGTGGCTGGGCGGGTTCGGCGGCTGGGGCCCTGGGCGCGTCCGCGCCTCCTACGACATCCTGGGCCAGGCCCAGGGCGGCGCCTTCGGGATCACCGGCGAGGCCGCGGACCGCGGCGGCACGCCGGCCAAACACACTATCTGGCTGGCCGATTACTGGGGCGGCATGATGGCAGCGGTCCAGATCCTGGCGGCGCTCTACTACCGCGACACCGTCTCCGGTGAGGGCACCATGATCGAGTACTCGCAGGTGCACGGTGTCACCCGCCAGCTGGAGTACGCGCTGCCGCTCTACGGCCGCTTCGGGATCCGGCGCGAGCGCTGGGGCAACTGGGACACCGAGCTGTGCGTGCACGGGATCATCAAGTGCGGCAAGTCCTCCTACCCCGGCTCCAAGAATCCGCAGGAGGCAGAGGAGGGCTACATCCTGGTCAGCGCCCACCGCGACGAGGACTTCAAGAAGCTCTGCGGGGTGATGAAGCGCAGCGACCTGGCCAGCAAGTTTGCAAAGCACGATGAGCGAGTCAAGGCCGAGAACCAGGCGCCGATCTACGAGGCGCTGGAAGCCTGGGCCAAGGACAAGACCAAGGAGGAGGTGGCGAAGATCCTCGACCGCGCCGGGATCCTGAACCAGCCCGTTTTCAACGCCAAGGAGGTCGCCGAGCACCCGCACTGGAAGCTACGCGGCGCGGTGCAGTGGGTCGACGACCCCATCTACGGGGACGTGCTCGCGCAGGGCTCGGCATACAAGCTGTCCGACACCCCGCCCCGGGTGAAGTGGACCATGAAGCCAGTCGGGACCGACAACGAGAAGGTGTATGGACGGCTGCTCGGCTGGTCCACTTCGAAGCTCCGAGAGATGGAAGAGGCGGAGGTGATCTGAGATGGCGGTCGAGGCGACGCATGCAATCAAGATCAAGCAGGGCCTCGTGCTCACCTGCCCCAAATGCCTCGTGAAAAACTTCCTCGATCCATACCCGTTCTGGAATTTCAACGGCAGGACCAAGTGCGCGGGTTGCGACACCGTCTACGTGATGCAGTTCGCCAACGGGCAGCTCCTCGAGGGACCCTCGGAGAGCGAAGGTAAGCCGGATCTGCTCCCTGGCTACGCCGAGGACAAAGACACCCAGCCGATCACGGGTGAGGGCAAGATCCGGCCCGCGCCCCAAGCTCGGGCAGACCCTTTCAGCGGCAAGCCGAAGGCGGTCACGAAGAGCATCAGAGGCCGTCCCGTGAGCGGGCGTCCTCTGCAGCCCGACGAACTGATCGGCAGCCGCGCCCGGTTCATCGTCGAGCACCAGCCACTGAAGAAGTAAAGGAGGGGAACGATGGCAAAGGCCAAAACGAGCGCAAATCAAACCACCGAGACCTTTCGATGTTGCGGCCAGTTCCAGGAAGCCCTCGACCCCAACATCAAGAAGGCCTACCTGGGGTACTGCCGCGGCCTGGAATGGCCATTCACGGTGATGGTGCCGATCGGCGGCCTGGGTGGGGATTGCCCGAACCCCGGGAAGGGGGAGGCGGCAGCCAAGAAGGAGTAGCTCGTGGCTGAGCTTCGAAGCGCGTTCGAGACGCGTTATGGCCGGCTGGGCGCTGGCGCCTCGCAGGTCTGCGTCGGGGGAGCGATGCTCGAACTGAGCGAGGTCATGCACCGGCTCGGCCTCGACTTCGACGGCAACCGGGTGATCGACGCGCCGGATGTCGGCCCCGGCCGCTGTGCCGTACGCTACTTCGACGGCGAGGAGCGTCGCATCGTCTGCTACGAGTTCGCGGCCGACCTCACCTTTATCGAGGAGCACCGAGTCCACATCGCCGAGTGGCTGGGGGACGCCTATTGGCAGACAGAGTGGGAGGTCGACTGTCCGATCAACCTTTGATTGGAGGTTTGGGAATGAAGGTCAAGTTCTTTTATTCGAGCAAGGACCAGCCTGGCGCGCAGTACCCCTGCGACATCCAGGCTGCGCAAGCGAAGATCAAGCAGCTCAAGGCCGCCGGGATCGACGCCGAGGCCATCGACGTGGCCGGCATGGACGATGTTTTCCGTGCCTATCACTCGGCCCTGACCGGTCCTCCAGCAACGGTCCGCGCGGTGTTCGGAATGAAGGGAGCTCTGGAAGCTGACTTCGGCCGCAAGACGCCGGCGCTGGTCGTTTACACCGACCCCTCCAGCCGCTATCCCACCGACGCCTATCCGCGGCAGGACGCCGGTCGCGGCGGACTGGTCGGAGTTGACCGGGCTCTCGACGACCTCCTGGCCGAACAAGACAAGGTGCCTGTTGGTCA
>DASXTD010000603.1:0-5658 GCA_036505655.1 Chloroflexota bacterium | reverse complement strand
GCCCAAAGTGGGGTAGGAGACGGCTACCTACATCAGTGGGGCCTCCGCCCGGTGCCCTGGGTTTATTCCCTGGAGACGGAGTACGCCCTGGACGTGGCGCGCACCTACGGATTCGATCTCCCGCTAGCCGCGGCCGGCCTCCAAGTCATGGGACCCAGCGACCGCGAAGGCTAGTCCAGCACCTACTTCGCCACGCGTGACCACTCGCCATTTTCTCGAGCCAACCCCTCCACGTAGTGGCAGTAGGCCTCCCAGTCCGTTCCCTTCGGCGCGTGGATCACAAAGGGGGCGACCGGCAGGTCGTTCAGGTCCTCATCCCGGACCACATTGGCCGGCTCTCGACCCTCTTGCAGCTCTCGAATGGCCTTGAGCAGCACCTGGCGACCGGTGGCCACCGCCAGGTCCATCTGGCCCAGGTGCTCGGTGGTCCGATCCTGAATCGGACCCTCACCCTCAGTGGCCCATTTGTCGTGGATCGTGAAGTCGCGGCCAAGGCCGGCGTACGTACCGTTGACCATCTCTTCCCGATCTTGCCCGTAGCGATTGGTCGCATTGCGCACCGGCTGGTAGTCGACCATCTCGGTCCGGACCCCGCGCTCCATCGGGCCCCGCCGGCTGTAGTCGAACGTGTACTTCCAATGGTGGGTGTCGTCGATCGGCACGTGCCAGTTCACCGTGTAGCCATCCTGATCCCGCGCGTCATTGGGGCGGCCGTTGGCGAACGCCGTGAAGTTGGGCAGCACGAACTCGGTCGCGGTCAGGATTTCCCCTTCGAAGCCGGGCCCACCACGAATTTTCCCGCTCCACATCCCGAAGGGCGTGAGCGCGATCGGGCTGGCCAGGACCGGCGGCACCATCCCCTGGTGGCGCAAGGACATGTCCGTGGCCTTCACGCCGTTCTGCAGCTCATCCATCCCGCGCATGTAGTGCAAGAAGTTGAGATGCGACAGATCGTAGTTGCCCTCGTTAGCCTGGAGGTAATTGCACTCGTGGTAGTACTTCATGCAATTGCCGTTGTCCAGAGGCCGGTTGAGGAACTCGTAGCTCGGGAACTCCGGGGCCGGGGTGGGACCCAAGTAGGCGAAGATCACCCGCGCTCGCTCGATGCAGGGATAGGCGGTGTGGCGAATCTTCTCGTAGAAGGTGCTTCCCGCCGGCTCACCGGGCTGCTCCAGACACCGCCCATTGATGTCGTAAAGCCAACCGTGATATATGCAGCGAAGGCCGCCGTCCTCCAGGCGCCCGTAGCTCAGATCGGCCCCGCGGTGGGAGCAATGCAACCCGAGCAGCCCTGGCCGCCCCTGGTCATCCCGCCACAAGACCAGGTCCTCGCCCAGCAGTCGGATCGGGACCGGGGCGCCCCCCACTGGAAGCTCGTCGGACAGCGCAGCCGGCTGCCAGTATCGGCGCATCAGCTCGCCACAGGGCGTGCCGGGATCCGTGTGGGTTATCAGCTCGTTGTCTTCTCGAGTCAACATCGCATACTCACCTCAAAGCGTCAAAAGGAAGTTCAAGCCAAAAGACAACCTAGCAAACCAATCGGTGCCTGTCAAAGCCCAAACGGGTAGTTTCGTAGGCCGGGGCCACGTAAGATGCTCGTCGAGATACCAAAAACGCCAGCATAGGAGCGTCAGACAGCGATGAAGGTCCCGTATATCGTTGCCGCAGTCGTTGCCATCGCTGCCACCGCCTGCAGTCCTCAGCCGAGCGGGTCTGCCAATCAACCATCCACCGTCACGAGCGCGAACGCCGCTCGCACTCTAGTTATCGCCGTGGACCTCGAACCGACGACCCTGGTTGGCCGAGGACTAGATCTGTTCATCCGGGGCGCTACGCCTGTAGCTCCCACGCAGCTCTTCCACGCCGGGCTTACCCAGGTGGGCACAAAGCAGACCCCGGACCCGCTGCTGGCTGAAACGATCCCACAGCTCGCCACCGATAGCTGGAAGGTCTTTCCCGACGGACGGATGGAAACAACCTGGCACCTCCGCCCCAACCTCAAATGGCACGACGGGACTTCTCTGGTGGCTGATGACGTGGTGCTCTCGGTCCAGGTGCGGATTGCGCAAAAGACACCGGGGACCGGGGAGGGAGGCGGAGGAATCTCACTAGCCGGTCTGATCGAAGACGTCATCGCTTCCGATCCGAGCACGGTGGTCGTGCGTTGGAGGAGCTCATCGCCGGCCGCTGGAGTAAGCGATTGGCAGCCGCTCCCCCATCACATCCTGGGCGCCGCGTTCGACGGGGTGACGGTATCAGACGCCTATCAGAACCTGTCCTATTGGACCACTGATTTCGTGGGACTTGGACCCTATCGGCTCCAGCGCTGGGAGCCCGGTGCCTTCATCGAAGGTGTGGCGTTTCCCGGCTACGTCCGCGGCCAACCACAGATCCAACACGTCAAAGTGGTCTGGATAACCGATCCGAACGTCGCCCTGGCCAGCCTTCGATCTGCCGCGATCGACATCGCCGTCGATGGGACCATCGTCTTTGAGCAGGCCACGGCCCTCAAGCGCGAATGGGCGGGAGCCACTGAGGGGGGCTCGGTGCTGCTCAGCCCCGGAAATGTTCGCTTCGTGGAGCCGCAGTTCAAGCCAGAGTACGTGAATCCGAAAGCTCTCCAGGATCTGCGCGTACGCCAAGCTCTTGCTTACGCGATTGATAAGCAAGCGCTGGTTGACACGATGCTGGAAGGGGAGCCTGGAGCGGCGGATTCGGGGGTCTCCCCCAGCTCGCCAGCCTACGCTGACCTCGATCGGGTAGTCACCAAGTACCCGCTTGACCCTCAGCGGAGCGGCCAGCTGTTGGCGGAAGCAGGTTTCACCCGAGACGCCGATGGCCTCTACAGCCAAAGCGGGACCAGATTCAGGCCCGAGCTTATGGCGTTCCGCAACGGGATTGGCGAGCGGGAGGCACTCATCCTGGCCGACGGCTGGAAGCGCGCTGGGATCGACACGCCGCTCAGGATCGTCAGCGCCACCGAAGCGCTCGACGCGGAGCTGGTGGTGACTTACCCAGGCCTGCGAGACGACAGCTTTCCTATCGACGCTGGATACCCGCAGTTCCCTACCAGTGCTATCGGCACGGCAGCCAACAAATGGGTAGGCGCCAACCGCAACGGCTTTTCTGACCCTGAGTTCGATCGGCTCTACAAGATCATCCAGACGTCGCTAGATTCGAGCGAAGTGGTTCGAGCGCAGGTTCAGGCTATGAAGCTGCTGAGTGAACAGGCAGCCTACTTCCCGCTCTATTTCAGCTACCGTGCTATCGCTCACACCGCGAGCCTCGTAGGCCCCGAGGTAGCCGCGTCAAAAACGCCCCTGTACGCGATCGAAAGGTGGCATTGGAAATGACCCAAGGATTCTTCAAGATGAGCGCTCATACGGCCTTGAACTGCGTTCTGCTGTTCGCCCTCGCCCTAACCGGATGTGGTGTTGCTCAACCCGCCACGACCGCTCCTGCTGCCGCGCCGACTAGCGAGGGGCGCACCCTGGTCGCTCTCGTAGGCCAGGAGCCCGCCAGCATCGCGGCGCGGCCCCTGGTGTCAGGGGGGACCTCACTCCGCACCCAGCAGCGTGTCGTCAACGCGCTCCTCGCGGTCATCGATGCCAAAGGCTTGCCCCAACCGGAGCTGCTGGCGAGCCTGCCTGCCCTCAGCACCCCGAGCTGGCAGGTCTTTCCCGACGGGACCATGCAGACCACGTACACGCTGCGGCCCAACCTCACCTGGCATGACGGGCAACCCCTCACCTCTGACGACTTCGTTTTTGGCTGGCGGGTCTACTCCAGTCCGGATCTCGGCCAGGCCAATCAGGTGCCCATGCAGTTCATGACTGATGTGGCGGCCATCGACCGCGACCACTTCACAATCAAGTGGAAGCAGTCCTATCCGGATGCCGATAGCGTCTCCTATTCAAACCGCGAGCTTTCAGCTTTGCCCCAGCACATCCTCCAGCCCGCCTTCGACCAGATAGCATCCAGTGGACGAGAGCAGTTCGTTACCAATCCCTATTGGGCGCAGGAGTACGTGGGCCTGGGGCCCTATCGTATTCAGCAATGGCTGTCGGGCTCGTTCATCGACCTCGTTCGCTTCGAGGGCTATGCGCTCGGCGCTCCCAAGATCGGGCGCATCGAGATGCGCTTCGGCCAGGACGCGAACGTTGCAGTGGCCAGCCTCCTCTCGGGTGCGGTCCACTTCGCCCCCTCCCTCGACAGCACCGAGGCGGTAAGGCAGGAATGGGCCCGCACCAAAGAAGGCAGAATCCTCGACACGCTCGGCGCCCTCAACTACCTTGAGTTTCAGCTCCGACCTGAATACGCGAGCCCGAGCGCGCCGCTCGACCTCCGGGTGCGCAAGGCGATCGCGCACACCGTGGACAAACAGACGCTCGTCGATACGCTCTACAACGGGCAGGCGATCCTGACCGACACCCCGATTTGGACGAGGTCGGCTTGGGGAGCCGCAGTCGACAGTTCCATCCCTGTCTACCCGCACGATCTGCAGGCCGGCGAACGCCTGATGAATCAGGCCGGATTCACCAAGGGTGCGGATGGCTTCTACCAGGGAGGCGAGGGCCGGCTCTCCCCGCTCGAATTCCTCTCTGGGGCGACCCCGGACAAGGTCCAGCTGACGCAGGTTCTCGTCGACTGGTTTAAGTCGGCCGGCTTCGACGCGCAGCCACGTGTGATCCCTGCCGCCCAGGCATCGGACAATGAAGTGCGGTCAACCTATCCTGGAGTGCTGGTCATCAGCGGCACCGCCAACGAGGCGGCCCTTAACGCCATCCTGCCCAGCAGCTCCATTCCGTCCGCGAGCAATCGGTGGGTGGGGCTCAACCGTGGCGGCTGGAGCTCTCCAGAGTACGACCGGCTGCTGGGCGCGTTCAACACCACGCTGGACCGCGCCGAGCGCGTCGGCCAGGTGCGGCAAATGCTCCGTATCTCCAGCGACGAGCTCCCGATTATCTCGCTCGCGTTCAACAGCGGAAAAGAGGCGGTTCTCACCGCGCTGAAGGGGCCCGCCTCGGTGGCACCCGAATCGACCACCGCCTGGAATATCTATGAGTGGGAGTTCCAATAGCCGTCGGACCGGGCCAGGCCTTCCACGTATCCGCAGTATGCTTCCCAGTCCGTCCCCTTGGGGGCGTGCATCACCCATGGGGCCAGCGGCAGGTCATTCAGATCCGGGTCGCGAATGACATTGGCCGGCTCTTTCCCTTCTTGCAGATCGCGAATAGCCTTGAGCAACAATTCGCGCGCCGTGGCGATCGCTCGATCCGGGGCGCCGAGATGCTCCGTAGTCCGATCTTGGATGGGCGCCTCGCCCTCGGTGGCCCACTTGTCGTGGACCGTGAAGTCTCGACCAAATCCCGAGTAGGTATCGTTCACCATCTCTTTGCGATCCTGCTGGTAACGATTGCTCAGGTTCCGAATCGCCTGGTAGTTGACCATCTCGGTCCGACGCACGCCCTGGATGGGACCGCTCCGACGGAAGTCGAAGTCGTATTTCCAGTGGTGGGTGTCGTCGATGGGGACGTGCCAGAGCACTGAGTACCCATCCAGGTCGCGCGCGTCCGTGACTCGCCCATTGCCGACGCCAGTAATGACAGCTGTGAGGTTGGGCAGGACAAACTCCGTGGCGGTCAGCACCTCGGTTTC
>DASXTD010000602.1:0-3284 GCA_036505655.1 Chloroflexota bacterium | reverse complement strand
CTCTCGGCACTTGGAACCCGGGAGCACTTCGCTACTCGCTTCGTTCATTCGATGGCTCCGCCATTGGTTTGGGTTCCCAGAGCTCGATGATTACGCCCCGCATTGCGCTGGAGCGAACGAAGGCGATCCGGCCGTCTGGCCCCTCGCGTGGCTCCCGATCCACGAGCTCAGCTCCTCGGGCCAAGAACGTCCTGAGCGCCAACTCGATGTCTTCTACCTCGAACGACAGATGGTACAGGCCAGCCCCGCGCCGATCGAGAAAGCGACTCACGGCTCCATCCGCCTGGGTAGGCTGGAGCAGAGCGAGCTCGGTGTCGCCGGCCCCAAACCGAGCGACCCGGAGCCCCGGCTCCTCTAGATCCCAGTCTCCTCGCAGGGGCAGCCCTACAGTCTCTCGCCAGAAGCTGGCAGCTTCATCGAGATTGGGCACCGCGATGCTGACAAACCTCAGCTTCTTAATCATCGCGGGTTAGTAGTCGATGCCCTGGCGAGCGATGATGCCCTGCTGATAGGGATGCTTCACCTGGCCCATCATGGTGACGTAGTCCGCCTGCTCCATAAGCTTGGCGTCTGCATACCGACCCGTCAGTACTAGCTCAACCGCCTCGGGCTTGTCGGCTATAAGGGCGACCAGATCGTTCAACGGCAGCACCTTCCAGGAGACCGCGACGTTGATCTCGTCCAGGATCAGCACGTCGTAGTCGCCGCTCAGCATTGCCTCGCGCGCTCGAGCGAGTCCGCGCGCGGCCTCGACCTTGTCTGCTTCAGACGGCTGGTGCATGTCAATTAATCCGCCCGTGCCGAATCGCTCCATGGTGAATCCGGGCAGCGATTGGATGGCCAGGAACTCTCCGTAGCGCTGATCCCCCTTCATGAACTGGATGGCGTGTACACGGAGCCCATGGCCCACCGCCCTCAGACCGAGCCCGAACGCAGCGGTCGTCTTCCCTTTTCCATTCCCAGTGATCACGTGGACCAGGCCAAGTGGAAACCGCCCGGGGTCCTGGAGAATCGGCGGGCCCGCGGGATCCGGCTGATAGGGATGAGCGCTGGCGGTACTGCTTTCCCCTTCATCAATGGACACGCGCAGCCTCCCTCCGCCCGCCCAGTCTAGCATTTCTCCCAGACCGCTCCGAGAGCTTGAAAGGTGGAGCGCAAGGGCCGTACAGTTAACGGTTGCTGGAAGAACGCCGCAAGGAGTAGCTGGTGACTTATGTGATCTCTGAGCCCTGCATCGACGTGAAGGATGCTTCCTGCGTCGAGGCCTGCCCGGTTGACTGTATCCACACGACGGACGAAGCCAACATGTACTACATCGATCCCGATGTCTGCATCGACTGCGGCGCTTGCGAGCCCGTTTGCCCGGTCGAAGCCATCCGAGCCGACAGCGACGTCCCTGACGAGTGGAAGAAGTACATTCAGATCAACGCGGATTTCTTCAAGTCATAGCAAGGCCCGGACTGGGCTGAAGCGTTGAGCAAGCGAGCCGTTCGCACAGGCGGGCGGCTCGTTTCTTGTTCAAGAGCGGAGCGGCCTCGCGACCCAGCGTCCGAGGCTTGCATCAAGCAGCGGCCATAGTTCAGGAGATGGATATGCCAGACCTCAAGCTGAAGACGGCAATCGGCAACTACGGACACGCGCGGGCCCTCAAGGACGGCACGCTCCATCCCCGCGACATCGAGCTGGAGCACATTGAAGTCGAGCCCATCATTAGCGCTTTCCGGCGGATGGTGCGCACCCTCGAGTTCCAGGTTTCCGAGATGGCCATTACCACGTATCTGTGCGCGCGCGACCACGGAAAGCCGTTCACAGCCATCCCTGTATTCGTGCTGCGCAACTTTGCCCACTCCGGTATGACTTACAACGTACGCTCCGGCATTCAGCAACCCAAAGATCTGGAAGGCAAGCGCATGGGGGTGCGCGCCTACACCGTGACCAGCGGCGCCTGGGCCCGCGGGATTCTTGCCAGCGAGTACGGCGTCGATCTAAGCAAGATCACGTGGGTGATTTTTGACGAGGAGCACGTCCTCGAATACAAGGCTCCTTCAAACGTCACAAAAGCTGCTCCGGGTAAGAACATGGCCGACATGCTCGCGTCGGGGGAGCTCGACGCGGCGATCGGGGCTGGCGAAGTGAAGTCGGATGACGTCAAGCCGTTAATCACGGACACCGCGACCGCAGAGGCCGATTGGTTCCGCCGCACCGGCATTTGGCCTATCAACCATACGCTGGTGATCCAAAACTCGGTCCTCAGCGAGCATCCGTGGGTAGCAGAAAGCTTGTTCGTAGGCTTCCGCCAGGCGAAGGAGCTCTATTTCAAGCAGACCGAGAAGGACGGCGCCGACCCCCGCCTAGCCCGCCTGCAGCAGCTGGTTGGCCCCGATCCCTATCCCTACGGCGTGGAGACGAACCGCCCAACGCTGGAAGCTATCATCAAGTTCGCCTACGACCAGCACGTCCTCTCGCAGGCGCCCAAGGTGGAGGACATCTTCGTCCCGGGCGCCATGTCATTCTGAGAAGCGCAACGACGAACAATCTCCCGGGACCGGCAATCCTGGATTCTCGTCGGTTTCCTCGGGAGGTCTTTTGCTGCGCTCAGGACGACAGGATGCTCTCTATTTGACGTCCCATTGGTAGGAGTTCCATGGACCATCGCTCTTGAAGTTCGTCACTCGATTGTTCACCAGGAACGTCCCGGTTGCATACATGATCATGAAGAAGGGCACGTCCGTGGTGAGGATGTGATCGATCTGCCCCATGACCTCTCGGCGGTCCGGCAACGAGATCGTAGTAAACAAGCGATCAATCAGGTCGTCCAGATCCTTGTTGAAGTATCGCGAGCGGTTGCCCGTCCCCTTATAGCTGTTCTCAGGGAGGGAAGTGGTCCGACCGTGCACATTCCGCGTTCCGTTGATATCTGCCGGCTGCCGCACCAGCTCCATAGCCGGGAAGTTCGCCCGGTACTCTGGATCATCCGCTTGCTGGCGGGGGATGATGTACGTGGAGACGTTCATGCCGGCGCGCTTCCAGTTGTCGGCGGAGATCAGCAAGATCTTCTCCCGCAGGTCATCCCCGGCCGTGGTGCGGGCAAGCCAGGCCAGTTGCGCGCCGGCCGCATCGTGTAAGAACCCATCCGCACCCGGTGCGTAGCCGATGCTTTGCAACAGCTCGAGCGATTGTCGAGGGTCGTAAGGGTACTTGACGGTGTATTTCGCCTGGACATCCCGGTACGGCTCCTGGTCAGGCAGAATGAAGCTGTCCGCGACCTTGCTCTGTCCAGCCAT
>DASXTD010000601.1:0-4041 GCA_036505655.1 Chloroflexota bacterium | reverse complement strand
TATACACCAACGGAGTGCGAGCGAAGCGGGGCAACGAGAAGGCTGCCGCCTGATCTCGTTTACACACTTCTTGACAAGACCTCCCCGGCCGCAACCGAGCCCGCTGAATGGTGACGTTAGCCCCGAGCCAGAACCATTTCTTCTTGACCACCGACTTTACCCTCAGTGACACTCTTGGGGTGACGAGCACTTGTGGGCGGTATCTTCTTACGGATTTTGGAGCACCCTGGGGCCTCGGAGGTTCCTGTCGAGTCCGCGGAGCCGCAGCCGGCTGCCTCAGGCTGGGCGGTGCCGTCCCCCGGGACCTTGGCCAGGACCTTGTCCGTTCCGCGCACTCCTTGACGGACTCGGGCTCCCAGCGCAAGATCGCCGCCATGGCCTGGCCGGTCAGGGCCTCCATCGGGTCGGCCTGACCCCGCCGGGGCCCCAAGCGCCCCTGGCTCAAGCCTCGGGGCCGAGAACGGTATGTTTCCTTCTATGAAGCGGCTGCCCACGTCAAGCCTGTGTGGTTCGCTCGAGGTTCCGTCATCCTTCTATTCGCGCTCTGGTGGTGGCGAGGCTGAGCTGGCCGGCGCATGAGGGGAGTCGAGGGGTGGGGGCGCCATCTACGCGGCGGCTCTCGGACGGCAGCTCAGGAAACATGCGCGCTCACCCACCCATCGAACCTGCGAGAGACCGCACGGGGCACATGTTCGGGCGATCGTTAGGCGGCCTGCGTGAGCTCGCGAGCCTGGCGCGGGCCCGGCTCGTACACCGTCCCATCGCGCAGGAGGGCGAAGAGGATGCCCGCGAGCCGGCGCGCGAGCGCCACGACGGCGATGCCCTTGCCGCGCCGGGCCGCGATCCGGCCGGCCCCTCCCGCAGGGTCGCCGTGCGCGGATCGCGCAGGCGGAGCATGGAGACCGCCGCCTGGATCAGCAGCCATCGCACGCGGCTCGAGCCCGCTTTGGTGATCCGCCCCCGGCGCTGGGTCTCCCCCGAACTCAGTTCCCGCGGCACGAGGCCCAGGTACGCTTCGACCTCATGCGCTCGGTGGAAGCGCTGGGCATCGTCGAGGGTGGCCACGAAGGCGGCGGCCGTCACCGGCCCGACGCTCTGCAGCCGCCGCACCCGCTCGTCCGTCTGGGTGAGCGCGGCGATCCGCTCATCGGAGTACGCCAGCTGCTGATTCACCTGGCGCATGACGGCCAGCAAGGGCGCCACCTCGGAGAGCAGCCGCCCGGGCAGGGGCAGCGCCGCCACGCGCCGGCTGAACCCCTCGGCCGTCCCCGTAAGCACCCGCCAGCCGCGCTGCCGCAGCAGGGCGCGGACCAGGGAAATGTACCGGGTCCGCGTCCGGACCAGCGCGTCCCGGACCGCCAGCCGTCCCCGGACGTGCCGCTGCCCGTCCGACAGCCGATGCGCGGGGCGGTAGGCCCCGAGCAGACCGGCCTCGGCCAGCGCGCGGGCGTCCCGCCGATCGGTCTTCACCTTCCGGTGCCGCATCCCGTACATGGGCGCGAAGTTCGGGTCCGCGACGATCACCTCGTGGCCCAGGCCTTCCAGACACCGCGCTACCCACTCGCTGTCCGTCGAGGCCTCGAGCACGATGCGGGCGCGCGGCCGATCCCCCAGCACCTCAGCGAAGCGCGCGGGCTCCGTCCGGAGCCGGCGCTCGAGCAACTCGCCCCCTTCGGCCAGGATGCAGATCTGGCTTTCCTTCTTGTCCACATCGATGCCAATATGCTCCATGGCTGGCCCCCTTCTCCTTGCGCCTGTGAGCGCGTGATCTCTCAGTGGGACAGTCTATGCCACCACGTCGAGTCGGGGGTCAGCCGCTTCATCCCATCTATGCTGCTAGGCGCCGAGCTGCTAGCCTTGGTCCCGCTTCAAGGGCCAGATCATCGTCACCAAGGACTTGACGGAGATCTGAACCGCCTCAAGCGAAAGACCGTGTTGCGCTGGCGGGTATCGTTGCGGGGAAAAGAGCCATGTATGACCTCTTGCAGATCCATCACTCGGTGAAATGAGGATCCGGCGCGGGCAGCGACTTGCGCCTTGGCTCGTCGCCGCCGCTGGATTGCTCCTCGTCTTTCTCGTGGCAAACTTCCGCCAGGTGGCAGGTCGCGCGACCCCGATCTGGGATGCCGACCTTGGGTTCGCGCCCTACTACACGCTAGTGGCGGACTACGCTAGGGCCGGGCGGCTATTGCTCTGGAATCCTTGGACGAATGCGGGGTCACCAGACTTTGCCGATCCTCAAGTCGGCGCGCTGTCTCCCGTTGTAGTCGCGATAGGCGCGGCGACGGGCGGCCATCTGGCAGGATTTCGAGTCTATTGGCTCTTCATGTGGTTTCTGGCCGGATTCGGCATCCTCGTGCTCGGGCGCCATCTCCAAGCACCGGCATGGGGGGCAAGCGTGGCTGCTGCGGGATTCCTCTTTAGCGGGTTCTTGGTCGGCCACGCTGAGCACACATCCTGGCTGTATTCCTTCGCGTGGTTCCCGCTGATGATCTGGCGGTTGGATGAGGCCCTGCGATCAGGGCGTTGGCGCCCGTGCTTCGAGGCCGGTGCGCTCTGGGGGCTCTCCGGTGTTGCCGGCTATCCAGGAGTGACGTGTGCGAACGGCATATTCGCCCTCCTCTGGGCGGCGGGGCGCTGGATCTGCCCGTGGCCTGTTCGCGAGGCCACGGCTACGAGTCCAGAGGATAGCCCCACGAAGACCATGGCGTTCGCGTCGCTCGCTAGAACCCTACGCTCGATCACAATCCTGTTCATCGTCGGCATTCTGGTGATGTCGCCTACCTATCTGGGTTTCCTCGTTGAAGGACGGGGATTCAGCGATCGAGCTGATCCGCTACCCAGAGAGGAAGCAATTGGATCGAATGCTCTGCATCCACTGGCCTTAACGACCGTGTTCAGTCCCTACCTCGGAAGCCTTCCGCCCCGGACTCTCTGGCCGTACACCGACCTTTCCTCAGCCAGCATCTACATGGGCGCGGTGGTGCTCTGGTTGGCAATGGTCTCTCTTCTCGCACGGCCGCGCGAGCGGTGGCGGTGGTGGCTCTTGGGTGTCGCGGTGCTGGCGACTGGCCTGTCTCTCGGCCGCAGCCTTCCCCTTCGCGGCTGGCTCTATGACTTGGTGCCACCGACTCGCTACTTCCGCCACGCGACCTTGTTCCGCGCATACACGATCTTCTACTTTACGACGCTTGCATTGATCGCAACGGCCGACCTCGCCTCAGAGCGGGCCAGTACCATCCGGCGTTGGCGGTTCACGGTCCCGGCGGCCGTTCTTGCTATCGCTGCAGTCGTTTCATTCTATGTGGTGCGATCGATGGCCATTGATGACAGCGGCCCGATTCGGGTCTTTAGGGGCCAGGCCCTCCTCTGGGGAATATGGCTCGGCATCCTCACCATCAGCATCGTGGTCGGCTGGGGCACCGCAGGAGCCCGGGCGACGGTGCCAGCGGCCCTGGTGTTTCTCGCAGCCCTCGATGCTCTCGCTGCGCAGCGACTGCCATTGACCATTGAGGATCGCAATCCAGCTTTGGTTGACGCCTGGCGGCAGGTGGACGCTAAGCATGATGCCCGTCTGGATCTCACGTCCGGTGGAACGTACCGTGCGGCCGCTGTGGAAGACCCCGACGCGGACTGGGTCAGCAACAAGAACCTACCCGTGAAGAGCCCGGTCCTCCGGGGATATTCGGGTTTCAGCAACCGCTTCCACGAGGCGTGGGTCAAGGACCGCTTCCTGCGGAGCACTGCCATCGGGGATTCACGGTTCTGGTTTGCGCGAGAGGTGGGTCGAGTGGTTCCATCCGATGCTTCGTTCAAGGCGTTTGCGAGGCGAAGCAACAGCCTCCACGCGATCTCCCTTCTCATCCACGCCCCCGGCGCAATGATGCAGATCTCCCGAGCGGGAGAGCCGACCCCGACTGACGCTACCGATCGGGCCGTCATCGAGGCACTGCCCCCGGCTGAGCGCATCCCAGTATCGGTAGTGCGCTATCGGTCCGAAGAGTTGAGCTTCGAGGTAATGACGCCGTCGGAGGGGTGGTT
>DASXTD010000600.1:0-1939 GCA_036505655.1 Chloroflexota bacterium | reverse complement strand
GCGGGCCACTGGCATGAGGGCGACGGAAAGATCTGCGATCTCCGGGTCACCGACAACACCCGGATGGATCGCAAAGCCCGGATCAGCGCTGTTCACGATCACCTACGATGGTTCGGTAGTTCGCATAACACTGAGATCAGCGGCGAGGCTCCGTCGCTTGCGCCGGCCTCGTCCGCTGCATCTCATTGTTGGGCGGCACGTCACGCTCCCGCAAGGCGAAAGTCCTCCGCGAAATCCGTCTTGATGGCCCCAGCAAGGGATGCCCGCTTTGCATCGTCCGCCGAGAGCTCAGCCACCCAGCGCCGCACTGCCTCTTGAACTTCACCGGCCAAGGACTGGGGGTTGATCAAAAGCACGCCGCCGACGTCTTCCACAGTCCCACTGCGTTCAAGCGAGAACTGGGCGCCGTGCTTCACAGCCCGTGGTGAAAGTCCCATTGCGGACCTCGCCTGAATACAGTGCGTCGTACTTTCGCCCATGGCAATGGGGAAACGGAAGAAGAGGCAGGACAGCCTGTGGGTGGCCGCGGTCGAACTGCCGACGAGCCCCGGCCACCCCTTCTACCAAAAGCTGAACGCCGTTCTGGAGACCGGCGGTTTCGACGCGTTCGTCGAGAAGGAGTGCCAGCGCTTCTATGCCCCGGTGATGGGACGACCCAGTCTGGCTCCAGGCCGGTATTTTCGGCTGCTCATGCTCGGCTACTTCGAGGGACTGGATTCGGAGCGCGCCATTGCGTGGCGTGCCTGCGACTCCCTGGCCATCCGGAAGTTCCTGCGCCTGGGCTTGGACGAAGGGACGCCCGATCACTCCACGATCTCCCGTACTCGGCGACTGATCGACGTGGAGACCCATCGGGCGGTCTTCACCTGGATCCTGCAGCGGCTGGCGAGCGCGGGTCTGTTGCAGGGAAAGACGATCGGGGTCGATGCCACGACCCTGGAGGCCAACGCCGCCATGCGGAGCATCGTGCGTCGCGACAGTGGCGAGTCCTACCAGGAATTTCTGGCGCGGTTGGCGAAGTCTTCCGGGATCAAGACCCCGAGCCGGGAGGCGCTGGCCCGCCTCGACCGTCGGCGGCGTAAGCGCACCTCGAACCAGGACTGGACCAGCCCCTCCGATCCTGACGCCAAGATCACCAAGATGAAGGACGGTCGGACGCACTTGGCGCACAAGGCCGAGCACGCGGTGGACATGGCGACGGGCGCGATTGTGGCGGTGACGGTCCAGGGCGCCGATCGCGGTGACACCAGCAGCCTCGAGCAGACGCTCGCTGAAGCGGACAAACAGATTGAGGAGGTCGCCGGCAGTGGAGAGGGCGGCGGCCAGGTCCATGCGGAGGGCCTGTCGGAAGTAGTGACGGACCGCGGCTACCACAGCGCGGCGGCGCTGATAGCTCTCGAGGACCGGGGGCTGCGCTCTTACATCCCAGAGCCACAACGCAAGCGCCGGAGCTGGGAGGGAGACCTCGATGCCCAGCTCGCGGTCTACGCGAATCGGCGCCGCGTGCGTGGCGAGCGGGGACGGCGGCTTCTGCGCTCGCGCGGGGAACTGATCGAACGGGGCTTCGCCCACGTCTACGACACGGGCGGGATGCGCCGAACGCACTTACGCGGCCATCCCAACATCCTCAAGCGGTTGCTGATTCACACCGGTGCGTCCAACCTGGGGCTGCTGCTGCGTCAGCTCGTCGGCCGAGGAACTCCACGCGGGCTGCAGGGCTACCCGACCCTGTTTCTGCTTCTCTTGGGCGGAATCTGCTCGATGATTCGCCGGCAGACGCAATGCTGGATCGACTCGTTCGTGGTCCGCTGGCATCTTCAGGTTCGGGCGCTCACCCATCGCGCCGCAACAGGAAGAATGACTTCTGCCACGGGCTGCTAGCGCAAGCGAACCCCCAAATCCGGCCACTCATTATAAGAGCACCTGAAAAATGGCCACT
>DASXTD010000599.1:0-1610 GCA_036505655.1 Chloroflexota bacterium | reverse complement strand
TAGATGACGTGGCCACCCATCAGGGCGGGCGCTCGGTCCTTGTGGCCGGTGATCGAGAGCAGGCCGGAGCGGGCGTACCCGCACAGCTCGGGCGTCTCCTCGCCTTCTACCTCGACTAGTACGAGACGTGGGTTGGCAACGCGGACGGTGGCTTCGTCGACGGGCATGGGCAGGCTGACGATCGCCACGTCCGCGGTGCGGAGCAGGTTAACCCAGATGCCCTGACCGTCCGCAGTGGTGGTGTCGAGAGTGAGGCTCCGTTTGCCGGCGTTGAAGAACTGATGGAAGGCGCCATGCTCAACGTCTGGTTTCTTGCCCAGGTAGGGGCCAACACGGCGGAGCGCGTCGCCGCCAGGGGGCTCAACGCGGATGACGTCGTGTCCACCTTCGGCCAGGAGGCGACCAGCATAAACAGCGGGGTGCCCCGCTAGCTCAACTACTCGAGCCACTGAAAGGTCCCCCTCTCCCCAACCCTCGTTTGTAGTTGGGGGGCCTGAGCCCCCCAAACCCCCTGGCCCGGGGCGAGCGGGTGTTTTTTCATTGGAGGGCGCCTTCGGCTTCGAGGGTGTCGATCTCCGCATCTGAGAGCTTGAGCCACGACTGCAGCGCGCTGCGGTTGTGAGCCCCGAGCTCTGGGACGGGCTCCGGCTTGGCCATCGCGCTGTCCGAGAAGCTGTAGGGGAGAACGGCCACCAGCGTGGGCCGCCCTAGATTCGTCTCCAGCTCGGCATATACATGGCCGGTATCGGGCTGGGTCACCACGGCTTCCGCACGCCGCATCCGGTCCGCGGGGACACCCGCAGCTTTGAGACGATGTTCGGCTTCCAGGGGCGGCAGCAGCCGAGTCCAGGCCGAGATCTCGGCATCGATTTCGTCGTGATGGCGCAGACGTCCGACCGCGGAGGTGAAGCGCGGATCGTTCGCTAGCGACGGCTTCGCGATGGCCTGGGCGAGGCCTCGCCACTGCTCGTCCGTTTGGACCGAGACCGTGCACCACTCGTCGTCGCCGGCGCAGGGGTAGCAGCCCTGGGGAGCGTTGGTAGTAGATCGATTGCCGAGACGCGCAGGGGGCTCGTGGTTGACCGCGCCGGCCAGGAGGAGGGGACCGATGGTCCCCATGCTGCTCTCGAACTGAGCCAGGTCGATGTTTTTGCCGCGGCCGGTCTCGACCCGTTCGGCGAGGGCCTCGAGGATCTCGAAGCTGGCGTGGAGGCCGCCGATGTAGTCGTTCCAGGAGTTGGCGATGGACGTGGGCGGATCGCCCTCCGAGCCCGTCGTCATCATCAGGCCGCTGTACGCCTGGAGGTTCATGTTCATGCTGGTCCAGTCACGACGGGGGCCACTGTGGCCGTAGCCCGACATGCTGACGTAAATCAGGCGGGGATTCAGCGGTCCCAGGTGGTCGTAATCGAGCTTGAGACGGCCCATGGCGCCGGAGCTGAAGTTCTCGACCAAAACGTCGGCGACCTTGGCCAACTCGGTTCCGATGCGCTGGCCAGCCGGGTTTTTTAGATCGATGGTGATCGAAAGCTTGTTGCGATGGGCATAACCCGCGCGTTCCTCAGCTCCACCGCGCTGATTGCCGTCGGGTCCGCGCACCGGCTGCCGCG
>DASXTD010000598.1:0-9652 GCA_036505655.1 Chloroflexota bacterium | reverse complement strand
AGTTCGTGGTGGTGTAGCGCCCCACACGGTAATAGCCGTATGCACGGCGATAGTTCAGCTTGGCGGCCTCGGTGTCGCCGCCAGCTTCCCCCTCGCGAGCGCGCTGCTCGTATGGCAGCGCCACATCGGACCAGGCCGCGGCCCACGGATCGCGGTCCACGCTGGACAGCGCGTCCAGAGTTTGCTGCACCACCTGGTATTCGCAAGCCTCGAACGGATTGCGTTGTTCCCGCGCCCGCTCCAGCAGGTTCTGCTTGACCTCGGCATACGGCCGCGCGTAGCGCTTGATCGTTGGCACTGCCATTGAGGCCAAGGAGCGGGTCAGCCATCCTACCGACGGGAAGCTGGGCACCTATCTCATCGAATCGTTGATCGAGAACGAATTTGACGTAACCCGCACCAACAAGCTACCGGAGGGGCGGCGCAACGGCACCATCGGTCATGCGTTTTACTACGTATACCGGCGGCTGATGCACAATGAGGTCATTCCAGATGAACCTGGTCGACTACGTGCCCTGCTATCGCACGAAAACTGGCAACGGCTGCGCCATGGGCTTCACGGAGTGGATTTAAGTCCCGCCAACTCGCCCAATTAGGGTAACTGGGGGCTCCGTCCCCAGTGCCGCCGGTGCCGTTGAGGGTCGCTGGTATTGCCTGCGGTGCCCTCCGCCTCCGCCTAGGGCTCCCCCTAGTCATTCGTCATTTGGAAGCTCATCTGTAACTGGGGCAGCCGTCCCATAGTTTTGGTTAACACAGGGACGGCCCAGATCCAGTGTGGCAGAGCGTGAAAGGGCTTCTGAATTTTGGCGGAGGCCACGCCGTTGCGGCTGGCCGAGTAATGCCCATCCAAACAGACTGTAGGGACCGGCCCCAACAAGGAAAGCCCCGCGGACGGTGGAGCGTCGCGCGGGGCCATAACCCGGGGTTTTTAGGGAAAACCCTGGGTGGGCTTTCGCCCGGGCAGGTATAGCACAAAACCTCCCGGGCGAGAGCCCAGCATTGGCCCACGCCTCGCCCATCGCCGCGGTGGCTCCAGGAAAGATGGAGTACTGCGATGCGATGGCATACCCGTCTCGTCTTTTGGTTACTCGGGCTCAGCGCCTTGCTGTCCCTTGTCACGACTCCGGTTGTGTTCGCTCAGATCTCAGTCACAGGCCTGTTGGGGACAGACTCTTCCACGACGTCAGGTCTGACCGGGGCGGCCACGGCAACCGGCACGTCGACCATAAACACTACTGTGTCCAGCCTGGCCACTGCGACCGGCTCATCGCCCCCCACCTCACAACCGGTCGTTTCGGCACCTTCCACCGCGCTGACGTTGGCCGGAACGAATCCAACGGCCGCTTCCAGCCTGTCGGAGGTGATTGATTCTTCCCTCTCGGCCCCGATAGACGTGAGCGCGGATGGGGTTGCCCTGACGTCGGCCGTGGGTCCCGCCCTGACGGAGCTGGCCCCCGTTGGGGACCTCACGAGCGTTCCTGGCGCGGATGTCGCCGGAGTAAGCGCGCCGGGAGGAGAAGACTCGACCTCGAGGGGTGTCCGTTAATGGGTCGCCTGACGCGTTGGGGGAGTGGGCGCGGTGCTATCGCGACTGCTTTCCAACCCGTAAACCCGAGGCGGAGGTGCTAGCGCCTCAAAGTTGTGCCTGGGCGAAGGATGAATTCGATGATGGCGCGGTTGGTTTCAACGAGATATTCGCTGCTGTGGGTACTTCTTGTCGTAGCGGCGGCAGGGCTCCTGTGGCCCCAGGTGCGAACCTCTGAACAGCCAGGAGTCATCCTCGGACCAGCCCAGCGAGCCACATCTACGAGGGTAAGCGGCCAGGCTGACGTGGCAGGAGTAACCGTCCGAGCGGTCAGGGATATTGCCACTGTGCCAGAGATGGAACAGTCTCTGTTCGATCTCGTCAACGCTGATCGTCACAGGAACGGCCTGGCTGGGCTAGCGTTCGACCCGGACCTCCTCGGTGTCGCCCGGGAGCGGGCTGAGGAGCAAGTCGACGGTTTTCCCCTCTCGCACTATGACGCGGCCGGCGAGCTGGCGTTCGCGAATATGCTGGATGCAGAGGGGGTGGGCTACTGGTTGGCGGGAGAGAACCTGGCGCGGGCCCAAGGCCCACGTCCACCTTCACCGGAGCGAATCGAGGCGGCGCTGATGGCCAGCCCCACCCACCGCAGGAATATTCTGGAGCCATCATTCGATTACGTCGCGATCGCGGCGGTCACCGATGAGGCGGGGTTGATTGCCATCGCCCAGATCTTCATTGCTTCAGAGTAGGGTGAAGATCCCTTTACTTCAGCACCTGCTGCAGGAAGCTCAGGATGTCGGAGTCCGTGCGGGGCGTGTGGCCCATGTGGCCCGTGTCGTAGAAGCGGGCCGTTTTCGGCGAGCCGTGCTCGAGCAACAGATACATGTCTTGGATCGGAAAGATCGTGTCGTGCACGCCGTTGATCAGAAGCAAGGGGGCGCAGGGCCGCTCCAGGATGCCCTGGCTTAACAGCGAATAGCGGGGCGAGTTGCGCAGCCAGTCGTCCAGCGTCTCCATCCCGAATGCGTAAGCCAGCGTTTCCGCCAGCTCGAACGGATATTCCCCGTGCTGTGAGGTCTCGATCCACTCAGGCGTGAAGGCCAGATGTGAGCAGCCGCCATGGTCTACTGCACCCCGCAGCCGATCGGCGAAGACGTGCGCAGCCTTGGCTGCCCAGTAGCCGCCTGTGCTGCGTCCCCAGACTGCTATGCGAGTGCCGTCGATGTCGGGCCTGGTCGCTGCCCAGTCGAACACGGCGCCGAATAGGCGCTCGGCGTCTTCCGAGCCGGGAATCGGCGCGTCGCCCACCCCGGGCATATCGATGGAGAGCGAGGCGATGCCGAGCGCCAGCACATTGTCATCGCGGCGATCCTCTTTAAAGCCATCGATACCACCCCACTGCACCAGGAGCGGCGGCCGAGTTCCCTGAACCAGCAATGGGGCCTGCAATCGAGTTCCCTCTCCCTCTGAGAGAGGGCTAGGGTGAGGGTGAATGCTGGGCACCCGCAAGTAGCCAGGGATCACATGCCCCTCGCCACTACGCCCGGCGAAGGGAATCTCAACCTGCCGTATCGGCGGATCCAGGTAGGCGCCCCACCTCAGCGTCATCTCGGCGGACTTCCGGTAGGCTTCTTTCTTCCCCGGCGAGTTGGTGGTGGTGTAGCGCCCCACACGGTAATAGCCGTATGCACGGCGATAGTTCAGCTTGGCGGCCTCGGTGTCGCCGCCAGCTTCCGCCTCGCGAGCGCGCTGCTCGTACGGCAGCGCCACGTCCGACCAGGCCGCGGCCCACGGATCGCGGTCCACGCTGGACAGCTCGTCCAGCGTTTGCTGCACCACCTGGTATTCGCAGGCCTCGAACGGATTGCGTTGTTCCCGCGCCCGTTCGAGCAGGTTCTCCTTAACCTCGGCGTAGGGCCGCACGTAGCGCTTGATTGTTTGCACCGCCATCTCGTGACCTCCGAGTACCCCCTCTCCCTCTGGGAGAGGGTTAGGGTGAGGGTGAGGGCTGGTGGCCCCTTAAATGAGCATCGCGGTGTCGGGCCAGGTCCGGGTCCGTGTAGCCCATGAGCTCGGGTCGGGCTGTGCCCAGCAAGACCTGAAAGTAGACGGGCTCGGCCCCCTCGTTGATGTAGCCATGAATAACGCCGGGGGGGCACGAGATGCAATCCCAGGGCCCCAGTTTGACGTCGACCCGGCGCCCTCGCTCATCCTCCAGGAAGGCAGTGAGTTGCCCCTCGAGGACGAAGAAAACTTCCTCCACCTCGTGGGTGTGGGCCGCGTTACCCTGGCCCGACTCGACATACATCACGCTCAGCGTGAAGCCGCGAGGCGGGATGACCTCCTGCTCGCCATGCTTACCCGAGCCTCCGGCTCCGATGAAACGACGCTGGGCCCGCTTGAACCCTTCGAGGTGGGCATCGGCAAAGGCATCCCAATCTGGGACTCGGTCGAGAAACCGAGCCGTGAACCGCTCAGCGATCTCATCGATCGATAGGTCGGCAACGTCCGGCGGTTTCGCGTGCATCCCAGATTATCCGTCTAACGGCCCTTCCTTGGACGAGAACTCGGAGAATGAATCCCGAGACCGCTTTGGTCATTCAGCTTGCAGGATGCTGCGCACTCGCTCCCGCAGGGCTCGTGGCGAAAACGGCTTCTGCACAAACTCGGCGGTCACATCCAGGCCGCCTTCACCCAGCGCCACGTCGGCCGTGTACCCGGACATGAACATCACCCGAATCTCGGGACGCTGTAGCCGCAGCTGGGCCGCCACCGCTGGGCCGCTCATCCCAGGCATAACCACGTCCGTTAGGACGAGGTGGATAGGCCCGGCGTGCTCCGAGCTCACGCGCAGCGCTGCTTCGCCGTCTTCCGCGATCAGGACCGTGAACCCCGCCGCCTTCAATGTAACCTCGGCCAGCGTCCGCACGCCGGGTTCGTCCTCGACCACCAACACTGTGGCTGGCCCGGATTGTGGCAGTTCCGGCGTCTCAACCACGGAAGTTCGCGCGAGCAGGTCGCCGGCGCACGGGAGGTAGATGGTAAGGGTGGTGCCCCTGCTCGCTGCGCTATCCACGCGAATAACGCCTCCCGCCTGCGTCACGATGCCGTAAACCGTAGCGAGTCCCAACCCGGTGCCCTGGCCTAGCGGTTTGGTGGTGAAAAACGGCTCGAAAATGTGCTCTTGTGTCGCAGCCTCCATACCGATTCCAGTGTCCCGCAGCGTCAAAGTCACGTAGGCGCCCGGGGCCACCGTACCTTGTCGAGTGGCAATGGCTTGCTCCACCTGGGCGTTCGCGGTCTCGATCGTAAATGTGCCGCCGTTGGACATCGCGTCCCTAGCATTCACCGCGATGTTGAGAATCACCTGGCTGAGCTGATCCGGGTCTCCCCGCACCGCCCACAGGTCCCTGGCCGGACGCACGATGAGTCCGATGTCTTCGTGCAAAGCGCTCCGCAACAGTTCTTCCATGTCCATCAGCAAGTCGTTCAGATCAACGGCTATCGTTTCGACGACTCGCCGCCGGCTGATGGTCAGCAGCTGCCCGGTAAGGGCAGCCGCTCTCGCCCCCGCCTGGGCGATCGTCCGGCTGTACCGAAATAGGGGATCGCTGGGATCAACTTGGTTGGTCATCAGCTCTGCGAAGCCATTGATGATGGTGAGCAGGTTGTTGAAATCGTGGGAGATTCCTCCGGCCAGCTGCCCAATCGCGTCCATCTTCTGAGACAGTCGGAGCTGCTCCTGGCTGCGGCGGAGGGCGTCCTCCGTGCGCTCGCGCTCGATCGCCATTGCCAGCGTGTTTGCGATCGACTGCACGAACGTGACTTCGTCAGTGCTGAAAGTGCGCCGGGTGGAGCTGGCGGCCACAAAGTTCCCGAAGCTCCGATCCACCCCGTGGATGGGCACACTCAACAAACTCACCACACCCAGCGTGCCCAGAGTCCCGGCGTTGCTCCAATCAAATTGGTTGTCCGTGGCGATGTCCTCGACGATG
This sequence comes from Chloroflexota bacterium, assembly GCA_036505655.1. Classification (GTDB taxonomy): domain Bacteria; phylum Chloroflexota; class UBA6077; order UBA6077; family SHYK01; genus DASXTD01. Next base: position 4,129 of record DASXTD010000598.1, on the reverse strand, counting down.
ACTGGGTGCTGCAACCGAGCGGCCCGCGCGGCGATCGTGGGTCCGCTCGGATACGGGATACGATGACCGGCCGGGGCGAGGCCCCGGGACGCGTGGACCACCACGCAGGGCTCATTCCAGTCGAACTCCACCACTCCGACTCGATCCAAGCCCAGTGTGCCACTGACGATGTCGACCGCTTCATCGAATAGCGGATTCAGCTCTAATTGGGTCAGCGCTCGCTGCCCAAATTGGGCGACGGCCTCCTGCTGGCGTACACGAGTATGGAGCTGATCCTCCAGGCGCTTGGACTCAGTGACGTCCCGGAATATCCCCATGACGCCCTGTACAACCCCAGTGCTATCGTGAATAGGGGCATAGGACAACGCCACCTGAATCAGCGATCCATCACGGCGCTGGCGCCAGGTCTCGTAATCGGCGGTTACCTCCCCTTCCAATGCGCGCGCAATCAGGTCGGTGTGTTCCCCCTTGCGCTCCGCCGGAATCAAAGGACTTGGCTTCCCCGTTACCTCTTTTTGCTCCCAGCCGAACAACTGCTCCGCTGCTGAGTTCCAGAGGATCACACAACCCTCTCGATTCAACCCCACGATCGCGAGGGGCGATGCTTCGATAATCGACTCCAGCAGATCCCGGGTCTGCTCCAACTGCCACTGACTGCGGGCTTGAGCAGCCGCATCGCGGATCGCACGCCGAGTTTCGTGCTCATCCGCCCCGAATTTCCGCAAAAAGTGCAGGCCGACCTTGAGTGCTTCGCGGGCCGTGGGTTCCGTAGCTGGGTCGGCGAGCAGCACGACCGCGGCGCCGTGTTGGCTTCGTAGGAGCTCGAGTCCGACCGGCTCCAGTGCATCCGGCAGCGCCAGGTCGAGCAGCACCACATTCGCGGGCCGGCTGACCAGGTCGCGCAGGGCAGCCTCTACGGTGGTGACCTTGGTCGTCACGAACGGCATGATCACGCTGGCAGAGAGTACTTCCTCGAGCCCAGCGACATACGAGGCGTCGTCGGACACAATGAGGACGTTGGTGGAAGCGGGCTGCATCGGGTGACCACCTCTGATATCTGGGGAGAACCCTGGCAAACAATGGCAGCAACTATATATCCACGCGCCCCCCAGTCAAAGCCCAACCCGATTGCTCCGACTCTGTCTACGCCAACAGAAAACGAGGGGCGCCAGCGGGCTGCGACTATTAGTGCGGACAAATTCATAGACCATCAACAGACTATTAGTGCGGGCTTTTCAGCTAGCCTGTGCTAATATTGCCGCGTTTCGCGTTAGGTCAACTATGAAAAAAGGACAGCCAATGCTAACTAAGACCCGCTCAGCCGCGCATATCTGGTCCCCGTCCAAGCAGTGGTGCTGGATCACGTTTCCTCTCCTGTTGTTCACGGCATCCTGGGCCCCCGTCCTGGCTGCGCCGTCGCAACAGAGCCAGCTTCAGACTGACGCGGCCAGGCTGGATCATGTCGCGGTCGAGGTCGATGACGCAGTCGTGGCCGAAGATTGGGATGACGCCCGCTCCGAATGGGCGGAATTCGACGAGTTGTGGGACGACGTCGAGGATGGCTTCCGGGCCGCCGACCGTGACGGTTATCGCGCGATCGAAGCCACTATGAGTGATATCGTCATCGCACTCACCACCGATGCGCCGGATCCTGACCAGATCCGCGAGCTGATCGCCACCCTGCGCGCGCGTATCGCCCCGTTCGCGGGCACCGACGACTCCTAACCATGGCCACGTCGCGCAGCCTGCTATTGCGTTAAGGTGATAGCGCGGCTCTCGTCGTAACCCGCCGCGCTTCACCATCGTCCGAGCGGAACGCCTTTGTACGGTCTGATCCGATTGGGCCTGGCTGGCCTTCCCGGCCCGCCGTCTCTTAAGCTGAGTGCCCGAACCTGGCCCCGCGTGGGCCGGGTCGTCATCCTGCTGGGAATCACCAGTCTCCTCACCGACATCTCCGCTGAGATGGTGGCTGCGGTGCTGCCTCTCTATCTCCTCTATCAAATGCAGATATCGACGGTCCAATTCGGTATTCTGGATGGCATCTACCAGGGATCCGCCGCGCTGGTCCGGCTCGCCGCTGGGTTCGCGGCGGATCGCTGGCGCCGCCAGAAGGATGTCGCTGCCGCGGGCTACGCCCTGTCGGTGCTCAGCCGAGTCGGTCTCCTCGCGGCCAGCGGAGCACTCCCGGGGATCGCTGCCTCGCTGGTGGCAGATCGCATCGGAAAAGGCATTCGGTCAGCCCCGCGGGATGCCCTCATCTCGCTCAGCGTGCCCAAGGAGCGGCTCGGGCTCGCGTTTGGGGTGCACCGCACCTTCGATACCGGCGGTGCCTTTATCGGCCCGCTGGCTGCGTTCGGGCTCCTCGCCCTCGCCCCATTCGCCTTCGATATCGTGTTCGTGCCCAGCCTGTTGATCGCACTCATTGGGCTGGGAGTCATCGTCTTCTTCGTTCACAACCAAGACGCGACTGGAGGGGAGCACTCCCCCGCCCTCACCCTTTCCGATTGCGGCAAACTGCTTCGGAGTCCCCGGTTTCGCGGGCTGGTCATCGCGGCCGCCGTTCTCACCACGGCCACCGTCAGCGATGCCTTTATCTACGTCGCCCTGCAGCGGCGCGGCTCGCTGGCTCTCACCTTATTCCCGCTCCTCTACGTAGGGACCGCACTGTGCTATCTCATCCTCGCCGCGCCCACCGGGTGGCTGGCCGACCGGGTCGGGCGACGGACCATCTACCTCACCGGGCAAGGCCTGATGGTCGGCGTGTACGGTGTAGTGCTGGCCGCCGATCCGGGATGGGTCTCAGTCGCCGCTTTGCCGTTGATGGGCGCCTACTACGCCTGCACCGATGGCGTGCTCGTGGCAGCCGCCAGCTCGGAGCTAGAGCCACGGTTCCGCACAAGTGGCCTGGCCATCGTCACCACCGTTACGTCCTTGGCTGCGCTCGCTTCTTCGACGCTCGCGGGTGTGGTCTGGAGCCTTCGCGGCATGGAGGCCACCTTTCAATTCTTTTTGATCGGTCTCCTGGCGGCCCTGGCTCTCGGTGTATGGAGACTTCCCAAAGATGGTTGAACGAAAGGGGGCCCGAGTAGTGCTCTTTGTGCTTCTGTGCGGTGTGTGCGCCGCGGTCGCCATCGTCTACGTGGGCCGCCGGGTTCAGGCAACCACGCAACCGATTGCGAGCGCCGAAGCTACCGATCCGGCCCTATTGCCCGCCCTCTTAAGCCAGCCCCACGTCATATTCGCCCACACGACAGATCTGATCCACCGCCGCCTTGCGGTTGCGCCCCTCGATGCTCCTGAATCAGCCCGCTACATATCGACCCAGCCGTGCGAGCGCGTCTATTTCTCGACTGGGAATGGTCTTTGTCTCGGCTCGCAGGAGCGCTACTACGGAAATCGCGGGGCGCGACAGTTCGACGCGGCCCTCACCCTCGGTCGTCAATACGACCAGGTGCAGGGCATTTCCACTCGGGCTCGCGTCTCGGCGGACGGCCGTTACGGCTCGCTCACCGTGTTCGTCAGCGGCGACTCCTACGCAGCGCAGTTCTCCACTCGTACGTTCATCCTGGATCTGACCAGCGGCCGCGACCTGGGCACCCTGGAGGAATTCACCGTCTACAGAGATGGCGCCGTGTTTCAGTCACCCGACTTCAATTTCTGGGGCACCACCTTCGCCGCGGATGGCAATCGTTTCTACGCCACCCTCGGGACGGGAAGCGCCACGCTAACGACCTATCTGGTGGAAGGGGACCTCGCCAGACGGACCATGCAGGTATTGAAGACCAACGTGGAATGCCCATCACTCTCGCCGGATGGCAAGCGCATCGCCTTTAAGAAGCGAATAGCCAGAACCAGCCTGTGGCGCCTTGCGGTGCTGGACCTCGACACCCTGCAAGACACGGTTCTCGATGAAGACCGCAGCGTCGATGACCAGGTCGAGTGGCTCGACGATGACCACATCCTCTACGGCGTCATCCGCGAGACCCCGGATTCGAATGGCAACATCAGCGAAAACGTCTGGATCACGAGCGTGAGTGGAGCCGAGCGGCCGCGGATCTTCCTGGAGGACGCCATGTCCCCCGTGGTCGTGCGCTGACTTATCCGGTGCGCCGCGCCGACACGCCGCTCT
>DASXTD010000597.1:0-2205 GCA_036505655.1 Chloroflexota bacterium | reverse complement strand
CCCACTTCCGGCGCTCCTTGCCCTTATAAGCCCCCAAGATGTCCATCATCCCGTCGTTCAGTTCCTTGGCGAGATCGGGCAGGAGCAGGCTCAGGTCGATCCCGAGGCGCGCCTGGAGCCATGGAACGAGATCGCCCGCCTCAATATGGCCCTCGACCTCGGCGATAGAGATGTCTTGATGCTCGCCGCGATCGAGAACTATGTTGACCTCGTGGATGAAGTAGATCAGGTAAGTCAGTTTCAGTTTCATGGCTTCTCTTCCTGCTATTCCAGCAGCCGCGCCAGATCGGCGAGGCGCTGTGGCGTCGAGGGGGGCGCGCATCGTTTAGGCCTCGGCCGGGGGCCCACCGGCGAGCCGCTCGACCACCAGGGCCAGAGCGACCGCCGACTGACGCAGCTCATGAAGCCACCGCTCACGCATCTCATGCGGCACCATCTCGGGCGGGATCGTGTCGATGCTGGACGCGATCGAGACGCACTGTTCGGAGACGTGTTGCCTGAGCGCCTGGATCTGCCCGTCCGTGTCTGCGAGCTTGCGAGGTAGCGCCCGGTCATCTGCATCGCTCATCAGCGTATCCTTCCTTCGGTGGACTTCCGGGCGTAGATGGCGGCGATCATGGATTGTCAGGCAGCACCGTCAGGCTGACGATCTGCCAGAGGTGTTCCTCTGCCGCATCGCGAAGCGCTTGCTCGACTTGCCAAGCTTCGGTATCGCCCTCATCCGGTACTTGAATGAACAGACTCACGTAGTAGTTGTTCGCCATCTTCTTAGCCTTCCCTTGGTGCTTGTCTGTTCTCTACTTGAGCAGTTCCGGGAGCAATTCACGGCACCAGCGTTGAGCCGCACCAGAGCGCCAGCCCGAGCGGCGTTATGGGCACCGGGACGAATTCCGCGTGCAACCGCTTCCACGCGATTTAGTTCCTCACCGTCGGTCTTGCGCCGCTTCGTCTTCACCCCGCCAGGCCTGACCCTCGGGTCCACTGCGATATAGCGGCCGCCGGCTTCAGGGGATACCTGAGGGAGTCTTAGCATGGCTCTCTCCTTTTGCTTGTTCGTCAGTGCCGGTACGCCGGCTAGCGCCTGAAGAGCACCGTGTACCAGGGGCGCTCCCAGTTCCATGGCGCGTCAGGGGGCATGTCTGCCGGGATCTCATAGCCGAAGGCCTTGATGCCCCGCTCGCGGAACGGCGATACGTGTTCTGTGACGCAGACCAGTGGTAAACCAGCAGTGAGTTCGGTGCGCCGCCCGGCCCGATCGAAGTGGAGCAGGCGGCCCTGCTCGGGAACGAGGTCGTGCTGGTGCAACCCGTTCCAATTTTCGGCCGTCCCCTCGCGCACCAGCCCTTCGAGGAGGAGAAAGCCCCCGGGACGGAGCACTCGGCACATCTGTTCGAGACAGCGGCGCGGCGATCGAGTGTGGTCCAACGCGTTGCTTGAGTACACTAAGTCGAAGCTTGCCTGGGGAAAGGCCTGCGCCAGCCTCTCCCCGTGACCGACGCGGGGGCGAATCGGGTAGGCAATGCCGTGGTGATCAAGGAGCTGCCGGTAGACACGGGCCAAGGGATCCACCGCCACGACCGTACAGAGGCCCTCGTCCACGGCCCCGGCCAGGAGCGAAAGTGGCCCTGAGCCTACCTCGAGGAGACGGGGCGGGCGGTGGAACTCGGTCGCCAGCTCGACGGCACACCGTCGGAGCTCGGCCGGCACGGCCATCGCGCGGACCTTGGGGTCGAACAGTAGCGCGGACCCCGTCCGCAATATGCCTTCCCAGAACTTGATTTCGTCCGCGTAGGCCGGGCCGCCGGCCGCGTGCCACAGTCGGTAAAAAGCCAGCGTGGCACGATAGCGCAACTCAAAGTTCCATTTTCATGGCAGGCGAACTTCTAGGACACGCCACGCTCGAGCTTTGTCGAGGATCTGGATCAGCTCCGCAGCGACCACCCGGCGTGCTCCCTAAGCGAAGTACTCATTTCAGCAGCTCCGTCACCGGCACGCCCAGGGCCTTAGCGAGGCGCTGGAGCACCGCCAGCGAGGGGTTCTTCTTCAGCCCCATCTCGAGCTGGGCGACGTAGCCCGGCGTGACCTTGGCCTTCCGGGCTAGGTCCCGCTGGGTCATGCCCTTGGCCTCGCGCAGTTGGGAGATCACGCCACTCACCCCCCTAGCCATTATGCTTACCAGAAGTAAGCACCAGGGTCAAGGGGAGT
>DASXTD010000596.1:0-11393 GCA_036505655.1 Chloroflexota bacterium | reverse complement strand
GTACTCGGCAGGCCAAAAATCGATCGCATCACGATCCGCCTGATGAATGACGAAAACTCGGTGCTCGCCACGATTCTGGCCGGCGAGGTGGACTTTTCGATCAACCAAGCGATTCGGTTCGATCAGGCCATGATCCTAAAGAACGAGGCGGGCTATGACAGCCCCGGCAAGGGCAAGCTGCTTTTCCTGCCCACGTCTACCAACACTGCGGTGCCTCAACACCGGCCAGACTACCAGAAGACGCCGGCTCTGCTCGACGTCAGGGTCCGCAAAGCGCTCGCTCATGCAATCGACAAGGACGGGCTCAACGACGCCCTGTTCGAGGGCCAGGCGCCGGCCGCTGATAGCTTCGTCCAACTCTACGTCCCCTATCGAAATGACGTGCTGCGGTCGATCACGAAATACGACTATGACCCCCGGAAGAGCGGGCAGCTCATGACGGAGGCCGGCTACACCAAGGGCCTAGATGGGCTGTTCGTGAGCCCGAGCGGTGATCGCATTCAGCCGTCGCTATGGAATAGCGCAGGGGCCGAGAAGGAAAGGGCGCTCGCATTGATGGCAAACGTTTGGCAGCGGGCAGGCTTCGACGTTCAGCCGTTCGTCATGCCCAACGCGTTGGAACGTGACCAGCAAGCCCGCAACACCTATCCGGGCATCCTAATCCACGGGATCAGCCTGTCCGAGAGCGGATCTGCCCAGAGCCTCACGGCGGAACAGATCGGGACGCCTGCCAATGGCTGGAACGGCAACAACCGGGGCGGCTGGTCCAGTCCCGACTACGAAACCCTGTGGGAGCGGTACAACAGCACACTGGACCGCGCGGAGCAGATCCAGACCTTCGTGCAGATGATGAAGCTGCAGAACGAGCAGCTCCCGAATTTTCCGCTCTACTACGGGTTGAATGTCGCCAGCCACGCCGCCGGCCTCAAGGGCCCCGATATCGGCATCAGCGAAACCACGCAGTACTGGAATATCCAGGACTGGGAGCTAAGCTGAATCCGAGTGGACCTGGCCACCGTACTCGCTATTAGAAGGGCCGTAATAGAAAGTTCAGACATTCGAAAGGCGGCTGCAAGGACCTTCTGCGAAGCTTGGATTAGTCAATATGCCAAGTTCGCAGAAGGAGAAACCGCCGTGACTCGACGTATCGCAGCCGTGCTTGCCGCTCTGGTGCTGTTGGTCCTGCCTGCCTCACCCGCCCTGGCCCAGGAATCGATGCCCATGGGCGACAACATGATGCACATGGCCGACCAGATGATGAAGATGCACGACGAAATGATGATGATGCACGATCAGACCATGTCAGACCCCATGATGATGCAGGACAATATGATGATGCCCGACGAAATGATGCACATGGCTGATGACATGATGAAGATGCACGACGACATGATGATGATGCGCGACCAGATGATGATGGGGGATTCCATGTCGCCCGACATGGGGATGTAATTCGGCGCGAGCCGCCAGGAAGAAGCGAGCTAAGCTCAGATGAATGACTTACCGAAGGAACCACCTAGCAGTGAGATCACGCCCCAGCGCCTGTACCTGACCCGCCGCGAGTTCATGCGCAACAGTGCTCTGAGTCTGGGAACAGCAGCGGCAGTTGGCAGTGGCTTGTTGTACCTGGGAGCCAAGAGCCCGCCCCCTGATCAGCCTCCCGAGCCGACGATTGGCGGCGATGGCATCGAGGTGGGCCCCCTCAATTACACCCGCACCTACGACCTGAACGAGGCGATCACGCCGTTCAAGGATGTGACCACCTACAACAACTTCTACGAGTACGGGCTGGAAAAGGGCGATCCGGCGCGAACCGCGCACTTGTTGCACACCCGTCCGTGGACCATCGAGGTGCAGGGCGAGGTGGCCAAGCCGCAAACCATCGATATCGACACCTTGCTGAAATGGTTCCCCCTGGAGCAGCGGGTTTACCGCATGCGCTGCGTGGAAGCATGGTCAATGGTCATTCCCTGGGTCGGATTCGCACTGGGCGACCTGGTCAAGCGCTTGGAGCCGACCGGCAACGCCAAGTTTGTCGAGTTCACCTCGCTGCTCGATCCGGAAGAGATGCCGGGGCAGAAATCGCGCGTTCTTCAGTGGCCATACGTCGAGGGCCTACGCCTCGATGAAGCACTCAACCCGCTGGCGCTCCTCGCAGTGGGTCTCTACGACAATGTCCTGCCCAACCAGGATGGTGCACCGATTCGGCTGGTGACGCCGTGGAAATACGGCTTCAAAGGAATCAAGTCAATCGTAAAGATGCGGTTCACGGGCCAGCAGCCCATTAACACCTGGGCTATCGCCGCTCCCCGCGAATACGGCTTCTACGCCAACGTCAACCCGGAAGTGGACCATCCGCGCTGGAGCCAGAAGACCGAGCGCCGAATCGGCGAGCTCCAGCGCCGCCCGACACTTCCCTTCAACGGCTACGCAGAGCAGGTAGCCGGCCTCTATTCCGGCCTCGACCTAAGGAAGAATTTCTGATGCATCAATCACTATCACCTCGGTCTTCCTGTCCAGTCCCTCTCCCATCGCAATGGGAGAGGCTAGGTGAGGGCCGCTCCGTCGGCCCGGGCTGCGGCAGTTAGATGGCAGCCGCCACCGTTCAGTCGCCCCCTCGTATTCTCGGATTTCCGTTGCCGCGGCGAACCCGGGTGCCTTACACGTGGTTGGGCCGCGGGCTCTATCTCGGGAGCCTGGCGCCGCTCGCTTCGCTGACCCTCCGCGCAGTCACGGATGGCCTCGGTGCGAATCCTATCGCCGAGGTTGAAAACGAGCTCGGGCTCACCGCCCTCATCTTTCTGGTCGCCACCATGGCCTGCACGCCGGCGAAACGCATCCTGCACTGGACCTGGCCGTTGCGAATTCGTCGGCAGCTCGGCCTCTGGGCCTTCACCTACGCCTCGCTCCATTTCCTGACCTATTTGCTTATCGATCAGTTCCTCGACTTCGGCGCTATCCTCGCCGACATCGTGCAGCGCCCGTTCATCACCGTCGGCTTTGCGGCTCTGGTGCTTCTGGTACCGATCGCCGTTACGTCCACCAATGACTGGGTGAAGCGGCTTGGCTATCAACGATGGCTTCGCCTCCATCAGCTCGTGTACGTGGTGGTGGCGCTGGTGGCCGTGCACTTCATCTGGCGGGTCAAGGCCGACATCAGCCAGCCGCTCACCTACGCCATTATTCTCGGCTCGCTCTTGGGCGTCCGCCTCCTGTTCTGGTTGGCGAAGCACAGACGGAGCGGAGCGGTCTCGGGACCCCACCCCGGCAAATGAGACGGGTGACGGCCGTCAAATGAGCGGAGCGGCGTCGGGTACCGATTCTGAGCAGTGGACAAGGAGCGGCCGTCAAATGAAAGCCGCCTGACCCCCATCTGATGGCGACAGCTCGCGTGCTGGTCGTGGATGACGAGCCTATGGTCACCGAGGTGGTCGGGCGCTACCTGGAGCGCGAAGGCTTCCAGGTAGAACTGGCCAGCGATGGTGAGGACGCTTTGCGGCTGGCTCGGGACAACAAGCCCGATCTGGTCGTCCTCGACGTGATGCTCCCCCGACTGGATGGGTTAAGCGTCTGCCGCGCGCTCCGCCGCGACGGCCAAATTCCCATCATCATGCTCACTGCCCGCGGTGAAGAGAGCGATCGCATCCTGGGGCTGGAGTTGGGCGCCGATGATTACCTGGTCAAGCCCTTCAGCCCTGGTGAGCTGGTGGCGCGTATCAAGGCGGTTCTGCGGCGATCGGGTGGCCAACCTTCCGACCTGAAAAGTGGCGAGCCATTGATCTATCCAGAAGTCCGAATCGATCCCCGGACGCGCGACGTCCAGGTCCGCGATCAGCCCGTCACGCTGACGGCCAGAGAATTCGACCTGCTCTATTTCCTCGCCTCATTGCCCGGCCAGGTGTTTACCCGTGATCAGCTGATGAACCACGTGTGGGATTTTGCGTACGCCGGTGATGCCAGCACCGTCACCGTGCACGTCCGGCGGCTGCGTGAGAAGATCGAGGCCGACCCCGAGCACCCCCGCCTCCTGAAGACAGTCTGGGGCGTCGGCTACAAGTTCGAGGGGTTGAGTTGAACTGTCATGCTGAGCCCGCAAGCGAAGCATCTCCCGGGGGAACCGGTCCCGAAGCCTGGAGATACCCCCCGGAAGGAACTTCGTCGCTCCGCTTCTCAGGACGGCATGGTGGTTAGGGGCCGTCTACTCCTGGCATCAGCGGCGTCACTGCTCGGGCTCACGGTCGTGGTGCTCGGGCTCGGCGCCTGGCTGCTGCGGCCAACCTGGGCTGACTTCGTGTCGCTGGGGCTGTTCCTGCTCGCTTCCGGCGGCATCACGTTGGCCGTCGGGTGGCTCGCGACGCCGGTGGGGCCGCTGGCGCCATTCCGCACTCTGCGCAGCAAGCTCCTTTTGTTGATCGCGCTGATCGCTGGCCTCGGCTTGGTTAATATCGGCTTTACGTCGTATCTCATGTTCATCTCGCCGCACGATCTGGCCCTGCTCAGCATCCTGCTGCTGTTCTCGTTTGGCGTGTCGGTCTCTCTGGCGTTTTTCTTGTCCCTTCCATTCAATGCCACGATCAGGACCATCGTGGACGCGGTCAATCGGATGCGGGCGGGCCACCTGGACACCCGGATCACCGTGACCACCCACGACGAATTCGAAGCGGTCGCGGCGGCGTTCAACGGCATGGCGGAGGAGCTGGAGGCCGCGTTCGGCCACCAGCAAGAGCTGGAACAGGCCCGCCATCAGCTCATCGCAGCCGTATCCCACGACCTTCGGAATCCCCTGGCCTCCATGCGAGCCATGGTGGAGAGCATCAACGACGGCGTAGTGACCGATCCCGAAACGACTCGGCGCTACCTGGTGCGTCTCCAGAAGGACGTCGAGTACTTGAGTCACCTCATAGACGACCTTTTCGAGCTTTCCCAGATCAATGCCGGCCTGATTGGGCTCCAGCTCGACCGGGCCAGCCTTCAAGACCTGGTCTCGGACACCCTGGAGTCCGTGTCAGCCCAGGCGGCCCAGGCCGGAATGACCGTAAGCGGATGCGTCGCCGATGACCTGCCTCCCATTCCCATGGATGCGCGGAGGGTGCAGCGCGTATTGCTGAACCTCGTCCAGAACGCGCTGCGTCACACGCCCGCGAATGGGACCATTCACATCGAAGTGGCGGACCTGGGTCCGGAGCTGCAGGTCGTGGTCGCCGACAGCGGAGAGGGGATCGCGGCCGAAGACCTGCCGCATATCTTCGATCAGTTCTACCGAGGGGATGCGGCGCGTTCTCGGGATGAGAGTGGCGGCGGGCTAGGCCTGAGCATCGCCGAGGGCATCGTCGCCGCCCACGGCGGCCGAATCTGGGCGGAAAGCACGCTGGGCCACGGTTCCCGCTTCTTCTTTACGCTCCCCAAACAAGGAGCAATGACAGGCTCCACTCCGTCCTGATCCCTTCGCCGCTCTCGCGTAACACTTCGAGTTGACCAGTACCCTGATGCCGCCCTACCATGCCCCGCAATGTACTGAGCGGGAGGTTTGGATATGGCCGTCGCGATCCAGGGGCCTGCTGGCCAACGCATGGACGATGATTACGCGGATTTTGAGCACACCGGGCCGGGTACGCTCGGTGGGCGCTACCTGCGCCTGTTCTGGCACCCGATCTACGTCGCCGAGCAACTGAAGCCCGGCTGGACGGTTCCCCTCAAGATCATGAGCGAGGAATTTACCCTCTATCGTGGCGAGCAAGGCGGTCCGCCGCATCTGGTGGAGCAGCGCTGCGCTCACCGTGGCACTCAGCTTTCGGTCGGCTGGGTCGAAGGCGATCAGCTCCGCTGCCGCTATCACGGGTGGAAGTACGACGGCACCGGGCAGTGTGTCGAGGCTCCGCTCGAGGACCCCTCCCTCGCACCGCAGATCAAGATCAAGAGCTATCCGGTCGTCGAGTACCTGGGCCTGATCTTCGCTTACCTGGGAGAGGGCGAGGCCCCTCCGCCACCCCACCACCCCGGCATGGAGCTCGAAGGCGTAATCGAGGCCTCATGCTTCGTCCGCCACGCCAACTACATGCACGAGCTAGAGAACGACTCCGGCCATGTGCCCTTCACGCATCCCCAGAACTATGGCGGGCTGCCACCCAAGGGCACTTTCAACCTGACCGAAGTTCAGCCGGAACACCTGATCAGCAAGGAGACCCGCTGGGGTCTCACCCGCTCGACGGTCACCGAAGTCCATCACATTGCCCCCAACATCCATGCGACCGGCCGCAACTATCGCGAGCTCAAATGGATGGTGCCCATCGATGATTACAGCTACTGCAGCTTCGCGACCGAGCTGTCGCCGGCGACTGGCGACGGGGCCAAGCGGCGCGAAAACAAGGCCGCCTGGGCTGCCAAGGGCTTCGGCAATACCGATTACGATCTCATCGACTCGGTGGTGGCGGGCAAGGTTCGGCTGGAGGATCTGGACAAGCAGGCCCCCGGCTACCTGATTAACATCCAGGATGGCGCAGTGCAGATCGGCCAGGGCCCAATCCGTGACAAGACGCAGGGCCATCTGGGCCGGTCCGACATCTTCATCGTGATACTGCGGAAGATCAAGGAGCGAGAACAGCGTGCGCTGGCCGAAGGTCGCCCGCTCAAGCAGTGGGACCCAGAATCCTATCCCTGGCCAGCCAATGGTGACTGGCCCGCTGGTCCGGAAGACCCGGAGCTGGCCGACTACATGCATCTGCCGCGGCCGAGCAAGGCGCCGGCGCGGCACTGAAGCAAGCCGGAGCCGGCGAATAAGAAAGCACCATCCGACATCGGGGAGGTTGAAGAATGGCAATCACTTCACCGGAGCGCGCGCGAGTCGAGCGAACGGATGAGATCGATCCCTACCCTGTGGGCCCGGGGAGTCTCATGGGTCGCTACTTGCGGAGCTTCTGGCAGCCACTTTGCATGTCGTCCGAGGTGGCCGCCGGTCGAGGCCGACCCGTCCACATGCTGGGTGAGGACTTCACCGTGTACCGCGGCGAAAGCGGCCAACCGCACGTCGTCGAGTTCCGCTGTGCGCACCGTCGCTCGCAGCTTTCGATTGGCTACATCGAAGGCGACAACCTACGCTGTCGCTATCATGGCTGGGTCTACGACGCGTCCGGTCAGTGCGTGGAGCAGCCGGGCGAGCCAGTGCCCTTCTGCGACAAGATCAAGATCCAGTCGTATCCCACTATTGAGTATCTCGGTCTGATTCACGCCTACCTGGGCGAGGGTGAGCCTCCGCCCTTCCGCCGCTTCCCAGTTGACGACAAGGACGGCGTAGTGGAGGTCCTGACCTACGTCCGCCGATGCAGCTTCTTGAACAACAGCGAGAACGACGGACTGCACGTGTACTTCGTCCACCCGCGCCCCGGCTACGATTTCCACAATTGGCAGCAGACTCCAACCTTCTTCGCCGAGGAGACTGACTACGGATTGCGGACCTGGGGGGCGCGACCGGACGGAGGGCGAACCGGCGGCTCGCAGGTCATGCCTAACATCAGCTACCGCCCGTACCGAAAGGAGCTGGGTGACATGATCCCAACCACCCATATCGCCTGGCGGGTTCCGATAGACGACCATGCCCACCGGTCTTTCCTGGTTGAAGTCGTCCACCTGCAGGGTGAAGAAGCGGAGAAGTACAAGGCCAGCCGCACCGAGGACGATCTGCACCCCTACGATCACACGAGTGAAGTCACGGATCAAGTCTTGAACGGGGATCTGAGCTTGGACGATGTGGCAAAGTGGGACGATTTCCTGACTGCCAGTCTGAGCAACGTCCAGGACGGCGCCACTCAAGAAGGACAGGGCACGATTCCAGATCGCGAGCACGAACATCTGGGCGCCTCCGACGCGAGTGTGGTAGTGCTGCGGCAGATCTGGGCCCGCGAGCTCCGTAACCTGGCTCAAGGGATCGCACCGAAGCAGTGGACCCTGCCACCGGTCCGGGATGCCAGCGCCGAGGCCTGAACGTGACATGCGGATGGAGCGGCGGGTGACGACTCGTTCGCCTCGCTGGCTGGGATTCGGTCCAATCGCGCTGTTAATGGCTTGCGCACAGGCGGGACCTGCCGCCGGAGGGAGCGAGGCGCCCGCGGCGGGCGACGTGGGGCCTCCGAAGACCATCGTCATTGCACAGCTTGCCCCCACTACCAGCTTTGGGCCATGGCAGTTCAGCAACACGGGAGGTGGCCAGGCTCCGCTGGTCGAGCTCCATACTCAGGGGCTCACGGGTGAGGACTCCGAGGGGCGGACCACACCGCGGTTGATCGCCAAAATGCCGTCGTTCGAAGACGGGACGGTCACGGTGCTGGCGGACGGACGGATGCGGACGACCTGGCGCCTGCGGTCGGACGTTACCTGGCAAGACGGGGTGCCTTTCAACGGCGAGGACGTTGTGTTCAGCTACGCCATGAACAAACTGCCGGAGCTGCCCCCGGCCTCGTCAAACCTGGTGCCTTCCATGGATTCTGTGGAAGCGCCGGACCCGACCACCGTGGTTATCACCTGGAAGAGCACCTATTACCAGGCCCTGGAGCTGACCCATCGGGCGTTCTGGATGTACCCCAAGCACTTGCTGGGACCGGCCATGGACACCAAGGAGGATCTCTCTCACCACCCCTACTTCACGACCGCTTACCTGCACCTGGGCCCGTTTCGCCTGGTGGAGTGGGGGCAGGGCGAGAGCATGCTATTCGAGCGTTACGACGGCTACTTCCAGGGTCGTCCCAAGCTCGACAAGATCGTCATTCGGGTGATCTCGAACACGAACAGCGTTCTGGCCTCCCTGCATTCAGGCGACATTGATTTACTCCCAGGAAAGACGCTTTCCAACGACGTTTACGCGGACCTGGCTCGCGAGTTGGAGGCTTCTCGGCAGGGAGTCGTGGCGCGCGCTCCGGATAATTGGCGCTACATCTGGTTCCAGTTCGACCCGCGGTGGGCGCGGCCAATCGAGCTGAGCCAGGACGTCCGGTTGCGGCGAGGGCTGCTGCTGGGGTTGGACCGTCCTTCCATCCGAGAGCTGGTGCATCCCGGCATGCCCGAGGCGGACGTGGATTCCTTCCTGGCCATCAACGATCCGCGCAACAGCGTGGTGGGCCAGCCTTTCGCGCCGTACCGACACGATCCCAGTCGGGCGCTGCAAACCTGGGCGGAAGGGGGCTGGGAGCGGGCTGCCGACGGGCGCCTGCTGAATCGGGCCGGACAGACCGTGCCGCTGGAGATTCGGGGGACCGAACAGGAAGCGCGCCAGATCGCGGCCGTCGCGGCCGGGTGGCGCCAGTTCGGCCTGGACGCGCACGAGGCGGTGACACCTCCAGCGCTTAGCCGAGACTCTGAGTGGAAGGCGACCTTCCCCGCGATGGAGTCACGAGGGCGGGGCTCAGGGGAGACGGTATTCACCAGCTTTGATAGTCGAGAATCCGCACTTCCCGAAAACCGTTGGGTGGGGGCCAACAACGGCCACTACGACAATCCGGTCTTGAACGGCCTGATTGACGATATGTACCGGAGCCTGGATTCGTCCGCCCGAACCGCGAAAATGAAGGAAGCGGGCCAGATTCTGGCCGATGATCTGCCGGCCATCCCGCTCTACTACGGGATGATGTTTATGGTGGTCCGCAGCACCTTGAACGGCGTGGCAGCGCACGATTTCGAGCACATGGGTGACAGTTCGGGATCCTCAATGTCCCGCAACGCCCACCTCTGGGACCGAGCGTAGTTCCTCGCCCCTGTTGATTCGGGCTGCCCGTGACGGGCTGGGGGCGTCCGCGTCGTAAGTCTTAGGTGTGGAGTAGAGCCACATCTGCGTCGCATGAAGATCTCGTCATGACACGCCGCCCGCCTCCTGCCACACTGTTAATAGAGGCACCTTGCGCATCAGGCGCGGCCGTTCCCGCGTTAAACATGGCGGAGAGGGAACCAACAAATGACGACTGACTCCACGAGAGACAAAGTGGTAGGCAAGCTGCGCGAAGTGAAGGGCGCGGTCACGGGCGACAAGACCGAGGAAGCCAAAGGAAAGCTGCTGGGTGCCCGAGGCGCTGTGAAAGCAAAGCTCAGTAAGCTGAGCTTGATTAGGAAAAACGGGACCGAGTCAGGTCACTAAATGGCACTCGACCCTCAGAGCCTTCTGATATGGATCGTCGTCGGCTTGATCGCCGGCTGGCTGGCCGGTCTCGTCATGAAGGGCGGCGGCTTCGGCATCGTCGGGGACATCGTCATCGGCATTATCGGCGCGTTCATTGGTGGCTTACTGTTTCCGAGGATCGGCCTGGACATCCCGGCTGGCTTTGTCGGCAGTATCGTCGTTGCCTTTGTCGGGGCGATCATCTTGCTCTTGGTGCTTCGGCTGGCGGGCCGTTCGAGAGGGCGTGCCTGACCAGCAGCAACCACCCGAGAGCGCATAGATGATCCGCGGCCCATTTCCCAGCCGAAGGAAGAGTGCTACCCGCGATGTGCGGGGAGATCGCCGGGACGTGTCCTTCGCACACTGGCTCCGCTCCACGTCGTATGCCGTGACGAAAGCTTCATGACACGACGACGTCCCGGCACTACGCTGTAATCAGGAGGTAACGAAAATGGTAGCCATACTCGCGCTTGTTCTCATCTTGCTCCTCTTTGGCGGTGGCGGCTTCGTGCTCAATGTCCTGTGGTACGTCCTGATCGCCGCGGTCATCCTGTGGGCGATTGGCTTCTTCACCGGTGGCAGCCGAGCTGGCAGCGGTCGCCGTGGATGGTACGGCTGGTAGAGATCTCCCCATCACCGCATTGCGACCCCACCTCTGGGACCGGGCTTAGTCGTCTCAGTCCTGGTCCCAAAGGTGGGCGGTCGGGGAAGTCTACGCGCAGGCGATTTCGAAGAAGTTGCCGCTGCGGTCGCGAAGGAAGATGCTGTTCCCCTCGCGCTTGTAGGGGACCTGACCCCCGTCGTATTTGAGGGCGACGGGCGAGATGCGCAGCTTGCTCAAGTACTGGACGACGTCTCGCACGTTGGAGAGGGAGCGCAGGATAGCTCGCGGGGTTGACTTGAGCAGCTCCTCGGGAGGCTCGGGCAGACGCTGGCCGCTGAGCGCGACCCCGATGTAGTTGGGGCCGAAGCGGGCAAAGATCTGGGCCGCCGGCGTGGGATTGGGCGCGTGGGTGCGGAAGGAAACGAAGGCGTTGCGAGTCCAGGGTGCGCACGGATCGCCGCCCTCGCCCCAGCGTCGCGCCGCCAGCACGTCCTCGGTGCTGTAGCCGAAGTAGCAGTCCAATTGGGCGGATAGCGCCTGCATGTAGAAGAGCTCGGCGTGCTCGATGTCCTCGACGGGGACGTAGTAGTGGTCGAGGAGGATGCTCGGATCCTCGGCGCCGACCAGTTGGACGATGTTGCCGCTGGGATC
>DASXTD010000595.1:0-4645 GCA_036505655.1 Chloroflexota bacterium | reverse complement strand
GGTGCGGTGGTAAAGATGCGGTCCACCTGCACCCCAACGTTTGGGCTGACCAGGTCCAAGCGATTGCGATAAACGGTGTCGAAGCCAAAGTGTCCGAACAGGCTTCGGCCTTCCGAGAAGGTGCACAGGGCGCTGAACGCGATCTCTAGGTCCTCGGCTCCATGTGTCTGCAGGACTTCGCAGGACACTGTTTGCGGCTCGGCGCCGAAGAAAATGCGCCCCGCCGCGGCGGCGTAGGGCCCGACGTCCCACAGGGCGCCACCACCCAATGCGCGGTGGTAGCGGAAGTTGGCGGGGTCCAGGGGCGGAAAGGAAAAGAAGGCCGCGATCTGGGTGGGAGCGGAAGCGGATTCGGCGAACACCTGGCGAATGACCTGCACCTGGGGATGGTAGCCAAAGACGATGGCCTCGGCTAGGCAGCGGGCCTGTCGATCGGCCAGATCCAGGAGCCGCTCGGTGACGTCGCAGCCGAGGGCGGCGGGCTTGTCCACGATGACGTGGCGACCAGCCCGCAATGAGGCTTCGATCCAGTGCTCGTGCTCGCTGTTGACCAGCGAGACGTAGACGACGGACGCATCCGACTCGGAGAGCGCCGCTTGATAGCTCTCAAAGATGTGTCCGTGGGTCCAGCCGCGGCGGACCGCCGGGTCCACGGCCTTGCGGGTAGCAACGTCGACACGCTCGACGCCGAGCGCGTGCAGGCCAGGCAGCACGCGGCGTTGCACGATGCTGGACAAGCCAAGGATGAGGATATTCATGGTAACGCCGCCTAGGTGAGGCTCAGGCAGGCCAGAAGGTTGCGGGCCTCGACGTTGACGAAGCCGTATCTGAGCAGCGTCTGCAATTGGCGCAGATTCACCCATAGGTAGTTTTCGGGCAGATCGAGGTGTTGGGAGGCGGGCAGCTCGACGAACCGATATTCGTTCTCGACGTGGTAAAAGCGCCCGCCCTCCTCCGATTGGATGCACGAATAGCGGATCGACTCGGCGGGTGCGTCAAGAGCCAACTCAGTGAACGGGGGCCACAGCATCGGCAGCTCGGACAGGCGGTCGAAGCCGAGGGCGCATTGAACCGAAGGACCAATCGCCACCCGATCGGTGTTGCCCGGCTCGACGTTGCCGCGCACCAGGAAGTGGAGCGTGCCCGCGATCTCCTGAGTGAGAAATGCGATCAAGCCTTGCTCGGTCGAGCCGATGAGCGGCTGCTTCCAATGGGCGACCTCGCGGCTATCGGCCTCGACAGACACGGCGAGGACGCGGAAGAAGCGGCGGGCCTCGTGCACGATCTCAGCATCGGTCTGCTGCCAGCCGCGCACCGAGTTGAGCCCGATACGTTCACGGCGCAGTCGGCGTTGAGTCCGGAGCTCGGTGAGCCAGCTAAGCACTTCCTCGTCGTTGTGGGCACCCTGGACGCTGCTGGCGGAGCGAATGAGCTTGGCCCCAAACTCGGAACACGCTAGCCCCGGTCCGATCCCCTCTCCCCAACCCTCCCCCGCGGGGGGAGGGAGTTTGATTCCGGCCCCTCCCTCTTGCACATCCAATCCTAACGGCAAGCAAGCAATGACCAGGCGCGTATCCATGCCGACCAGGTTGGGATATTGGAGAAGCTTCTTGATCTGGCCCAGCGTGAGCCAACAATAGCCATCAGCCGCCGGCACGTCCTCTTTCACCTGGATCACGATGTTCCGGTTGCGCTTGCGGAGAAACACGGAGCCCTGCTCGAACTGCAATTCATCGACCAGGACTTGGCCGCTGCCGCGCGCCAGGAAGTACTCCACGTAGCGGGGGCGGGCGCCCTGGTGGACCTGCGTGTAGTTGCTGCGGGTGGCCTGCACGGTTGGGGTGAGCTGCACACCGAGTGGATTGCCCGGCTCCAGCTTGGCCTGCATGAGGAAGTAAAGCTGGCCATCGATCTCGCGGGCGATGATGCCGAGGATGCCGACCTCGGGCTGATTGATGATCGGCTGATCCCACCCTGGTTCGGAGTCAGTACCGACTCGCAGGCCCTGGACGCGAAAAAACTTGCCGGAGCGGTGGACGAGATCGCCCGTCTCGGGCTCGAAGCTCCACTCATCCAGGTCTGCAAACGGGATGGGTTCGACCTGGAGCTTGCGCGACTCCCCCGCCGCGCGCAGCCAGGCCACGGCCTCGTCAGTAGATTGGAAGGGGTTCTGCTCGGAAAGCGCCGACCGCAAAAAAGCAGGCAAGGCTGGCGGAGCCTGCAGGCGTTCGGCAGGCAGGGCCTGCAGCCGTTCGCGGGGAGTCACACGCGTCTGATCTCTCGGTTGGTGGCCGTGTTGCCGAGGAAAGACGTCTGGGTCAGGGCAGACCCTCGCCGATGGGCGCCTTCGATGGAGACTGGGCGGGCACATTGCCCTCGATCGGAATAGCCACCGGAATCGGAACGCCAAACGCCTGGGGGCGAGGCTGGCGGGCTTCGCCCTTCAAGACCAGCCGATTCCAGAGTCGAATCAGATCCATGCCGGTCCGCAGTACGCGGGGCCAGTTGTAGAACTGCGAGATGCCGAGCACGCGGTGGTAGTGGTGGACGGGCACCTCGACGATGCGGAAGTCAGCGTCGCGAATGCGCTTCATCAGCTCGACACATATGATGCCGCTGCTGGACTCGAGATGGACGACGTCAAAGATGTGGCGGCGGAGGAGGCGGAAGTCGCAATCGACGTCCCGGAGGCCTAAACCAAAGCCGAGGTTGACGACGTGGTGGTAGATCTTGCCAATGATCTTGCGGTTGATGGGATCGCTGCGCTGGATCTTGTAGCCCTGCACCATGTCCACGTCGTCGGACAGGGCCTGGTGCAGGAGGGCCAGCTCACGGGGGTCGTACTGGGCATCGCCGTCGGTGTAGAAGACCAGGTCCTTGGTGGCGTTGCCGAAACCGCTCAGCAGTGCGCCGCCATAGCCCCGGTTCTTTTCATGGGTGACCACGCGCAGCCGGGGGTAGCGTTCCTGGAGCTCGGCTAGGACTTCGTCCGAATGGTCAGGGCTGCCATCGTTGACCACGATGATCTCGTAGTCGTCGGTGAGCTGGCGGAGAGTTTTGTCGGTCACAACGACCATAGACGCAATCGTGCCGCTGTCGTTGTAGCAGGGGAGGAAGGCGCTGATGCTTGGCCTCACGGGCAGGACAGTACCATGTGGGGAGCGGGGTCGTCAACTTAGCAAGCTCTTAGAATCTCAGCGAGGGGGTAGGTGCGGCTCCCTATAATCGGGGCGTGGCTCAACTCCCCAATTTCCCGTTTCTGGGCCGTGGCCGTCCCACTGCGCCCAGCCCATGGGCTGAGCAGTGGATGTGGGCTGCGGGGTTGTTCGCGGCGGCCAGCTTTGTGGAAACGATGGGGTTCGGGCACCTGGGGGCGTTCACACCGCTGTATCTGCGGGATCTGGGAGTGGACCCTGAAACGGTGCCGCAGTGGACGGGGATTCTGGCCGGCGCATCCTTCATCCTGGGCTTGCCGCTCGCACCGCTGTGGGGTGTGTGGGCGGATCGATATAGCCAGAAGCTGATCATCGTTCGCTCGACACTGGGCGAAAGCCTCATCTTCTTTCTGTTCTCGATCGGGTCATCGCCGTGGCATTTGCTGGTGGCGCGCATGTTAGTGGGATTCATTCTGGGTAATACCGGCGTGATGTACGCGGTGCTGGCGGACCGGGCTCCGCCGGCGCGGCTCCCCATGGCGATCGGCTTCGTGACCGCGGGCAGTACGTTGGGCATGTCGTTGGGGCCGTTTCTGGGCGGCTGGTTGGCTACGGTGGTTGGCTTGAGCCATCTCTACCTGGTCGATGCCGGGGCTGCCTGCCTGATTGGGCTGTTATTGATCTGGGGATTGCATGATCGAAAACTCGCGCAGCGCCAGCAGAGCTCGGTGGCCAGCCTGTTGCGAGCACTGCCCAAGAATTTGGTGGCCGCACCGGCAGTGCCCTGGCTGTTCGGGCTTTATTTCCTGGCCATGCTGGGCAGCAACATCCAGGGCCCCTTCGTGCCGCTAGTGATCGAGTCGGTATACGACGGAAATGAGCTCCCAGTAGCGATCGGAGAGGCGTTCCTGGCATTGGGAGTCCTATCCGCGATTTCCGCGCCAGTGCTGGGTCGCCTGGCGAGCCGCTGGGGGCGTCAGCGGGTACTCAGCGCGAGCCTGGCCGGGGGCGCCCTGGCGGCGGCGGCTCAGGCGGCAGCAAACAGCTTCGGCCAGGTGGTAGCGTTACGGGCGGCCACCGGCGCGGCCCAGGGCGGCACAACGCCATTGTTGGTATCGATGATCGCGGCGGCGACGCCCCCGGAACGCCGAGCATCCGTGCTGAACATCATCTTGTTTCCGGCCTACTTCGCCTGGCTGTTGAGCGGCATCGGCGGTGCCGCTATGGCGAGCGCGAGTGTGCGCGGCGTGTTTCTCCTCGGGGCCGCGGCGCTGGGCGTGGCAGCGGTCGGCTCGGTGGCAGCACGGTCGCGACTCGAGCCGGCTTCCG
This sequence comes from Chloroflexota bacterium, assembly GCA_036505655.1. Lineage (GTDB taxonomy): Bacteria > Chloroflexota > UBA6077 > UBA6077 > SHYK01 > DASXTD01. Next base: position 161 of record DASXTD010000595.1, on the reverse strand, counting down.
AACCTGAGCAATAAGGGGTAGCCATGACGGCGGCGCGGTGGGTACTTTGCCCATTAGCGATTGGGATGGCGCTGGCGGGTTGTATGGGCGGAATCCCAGCCGCACCCCGGCAGGATATCGGGGATGCGCCCTCTCGGCCGGCCAACCGCACGCTTGTGCTA
>DASXTD010000594.1:0-3323 GCA_036505655.1 Chloroflexota bacterium | reverse complement strand
GAGCGCAATCATACCCCCGATACGGTGCGGCCCCAAGGACGGGATACAATCTTGCCGCCTTTTAGGTGACGTCACACAGGAACGTGGAAATGCTGCTCGCAGGGGATATCGGGGGGACCAAGACCGACCTGGCGATCTATGCGCCCGACCGAGGGCCTGTGAAACCAGTGGCACAGGCCGAGTTCCATAGCGCCGATTTCCCCAGCCTGGAAGAGATCGCCCGCAAATTCCTGGCGACCACGAACCTGCCCGTCGTTGAGGGCTGCTTCGCGATCGCCGGTCCCGTCATCGACGGTTGCGCCCGCACGACAAATCTGCCGTGGGTGGTCGAAGAGCGACACCTGGCCCGCGAGCTGGGGCTGCGAGCGGCGCGCCTCCTGAACGACCTCGAAGCCACGGCGGTCGCCGTGCCCGTGCTGGATGCGACCAGCTTCCATGCGCTGAACGACGGGACGCCGGTTACGGGCGGCACCATCGCGGTGATTGCTCCCGGGACGGGCCTAGGGGAGGCGTTCCTCACCTGGGAGGACTTCGGCTACCATGCCCATGCGTCGGAAGGGGGACACGCCGACTTCGCTCCCACGGACCAAACGCAAGTAGACCTGCTCCGCCACATGATGGAGCGGTTCGATCATGTCAGCTACGAGCACGTTTGCTCTGGGCTGGCCATTCCTTTTCTGTACGACTTCCTGTTGGAGCGGGGCGGCGTCGCCGAATCGCCAGAATTTGCCGCCCGTCTGGCCGCGGCGAAGGACCGGACACCACTCATCGTGGAGGAGGGGGCCAAGCTTCCCTCGTCGCCAAATGTGTGCACCCGGACGCTGCAGCTGTTCACCCAGATTCTCGGCGCGGAAGCGGGGAACCTGGCCCTCAAGGTACTGGCGACTGGCGGTGTCTACCTCGGCGGTGGGCTTCCTCCGCGCATGCTCGCAGTGCTCGAGCAGCCGGGTTTCATGCAAGCTTTCCAGGGGAAGGGACGCCTGGGGGAGATGCTGGCGCGTATCCCGGTCAACGTGATCCTGAAGCCAGCTGCCTTGATCGGAGCCGCCGCGCATGGGCTGCGGCTGTATGCCAATGCGTAGGTACGTGAGACGCCCCCTCTCCCCAACCCTCCTCCCCGAGGAGGGAGGGAGTTTCTGCAGGGGGAATCCGTGGCGCGAGTGAGAGGCGAGCGGGATGCGTTCGGGGCTCCGGGCATCGAGGCGCGCTGGACCCACGGAAGCAAAGATGGGGCGGGTACCGCCTATTCCGCGGACAGCCGGGTGTGGTTCACCATCTGGCGTGGGGTGCTGACCGAGGTCTACTACCCCACGATCGATCGGCCGCAGCTCCGTGACCTGCAATTGCTGATTACTGATGGCTCCACGTTCTTCCACGAAGAAAAGCGCCATCTGATCGCCCGCGCGGAAGTGATTGGTCACCATTTGCCGGCTTACCGCCTGATCAACGAGGATCCGCAGGGCCGCTACACCATCATCAAGGAGCTCATCGCGAGCCCGCACATGTCCTGCGTGCTCCAGCGCATCAAGCTCGAAGGTGACCCGAGCTTCCTCTCCACGCTCAAACTTTACGCGCTGTGTGCTCCCCATCTGGAGGTCGGCGGAGCCCATAACAATGGCTACGTCCTCGAGGCGGCTGGGCACTGGATCCTGGCGGCGGAGAAGGAGGGGACCTGGCTCGCGATGGCCGCCTCGATTCCGTTCTCGCGGCTCTCGTGCGGATACGTTGGAGCCAGCGATGGTTGGGCCGACCTGGCGGACGACCTTCAGATGGACTGGGAGTTCGACCGCGCCCTGGATGGCAACATTGCCCTCACCGGGGAGCTGGATTGGAAGCCCGACCAGGAGTTCACCCTCGCGGTGGCCTTCGGTGACAGCCAGCACAACGCAGTGAATAAGGTCCTCCAGGCGCTCAGCATCCCCTTCAAGGACCATTTCGACCGCTTCGTCGATCAATGGGACCGCACCTACCAGCACATGCTGCCGTTGGAAGAAGCAGCCCTGGATGGCGGTAATCTGTATCACAGCAGTCACACGCTGCTGCTCTCCCACGAGGACAAGACCTACCCGGGCGCCCTGATTGCCTCGCTCTCGATTCCGTGGGGTGAGGCCAAGGGCGACGAGGACATGGGTGGCTATCACCTGGTTTGGACGCGCGACATGGTGAACAGTGCCAGCGGGCTGTTGGCGGCCGGCAACACGGACACGCCGCTGCGCGCCCTCATCTACCTGGCGGCCTCCCAGAATCCAGATGGTGGTTTCGCTCAGAACTTCTGGATTGATGGAACCCCATACTGGTCAGGAATCCAACTGGATGAGGCGGCGTTTCCGATCATGTTGGCCCGAAAGTTGCACCGCATTGGCGGGCTGCAGGAATTCGATCCCTACCCGATGGTGTTGCGGGGCGCTGCTTACCTGATCATGCAGGGCCCCGTCACCCAGCAGGAGCGCTGGGAAGAGGCCTGTGGCTACTCGCCTTCCACGCTAGCCTCGAACATCGCCGCACTGATCTGCGCCTCCTGCTTTGCACGAGAACGCGGCCACCTGGAGGCCGCCCAGTTCCTCGAGGAGCACGCTGATTTCATCGAAACGCACCTGGAACAATGGACCGCCACGACAAGCGGCACGCTCCTGCCGGGCATCAGTGAGTACTACATGCGCATTCGGCCGGCGGCTGTGGATGACGTACATCCGCATGAGGACGGAGACGATGGGATCCTGCTGGTCAAGAATCAGGCGCCGGGGGATCGTTACGAGTTCCCCGCCAAAGAGATCGTCGACGGCGGGTTCCTGGAGCTGGTGCGCTACGGGATTCGGGCGGCGGATGACCCGGTCATCTTGGATACGATCAAGGTCATCGATGAGGTGCTCAAGGTAGAAACGCCGTTTGGACCGTGTTGGCGCCGCTACAACCACGACGGCTACGGCCAGAACGCCGAAGGTGGGCCATTTCTCCACTGGGGGATCGGGCGGGCCTGGCCGTTGCTGACCGGGGAGCGCGGCCACTATGAGATTGCCGCCGGCCATGACCCGACCCCGTACATTCACGCGATGGAGGGCTTTGCATCTCCGACAGGGCTCCTGCCCGAGCAGGTGTGGGACCGGGAGGCGCTGCCGGACGAGCACATGTACTTCGGGGAGCCGACCGGCGCGGCGATGCCGCTAATGTGGGCGCACGCTGAGTACATCAAGCTGCTCCGCTCCGCGCGCGACGGCCAGGTGTTCGATCGGGTGCCCGAGGTGGCGGACCGTTACCTGGGCACGCGCCCCCCGGGCCCTTCGCTGGAGATCTGGAAGCTCAGTCGGCAGCCCCAGACGATCCGC
>DASXTD010000593.1:0-7559 GCA_036505655.1 Chloroflexota bacterium | reverse complement strand
GGGACCGGTCCAGTTCAGATCCAACGCATCAATCGCCAGCAGACCGTTACCGTCAGCGGAACCGCGTTCGGCCGGCCGCTTGGCGACGTTGCCCGGGACATGCAGGATGCGATCAATTCTGTCGCGGTCCCCGCCGGCTATACCTTAAAGCCTGGCAACTCGGTCAATCAGTTCAACACCACTCTGGGAGCCCTCGGGCAGGCGCTGACCCTCTCGGTCATCATGGAGTACATGCTCCTGGTCGCCCTCTATCAATCCTGGCTCCAGCCCCTCGTGCTCATGCTGTCGGTGCCTCTGGGGCTGGTCGGATCGATCCTGGGCTTGTGGGTCACCGGCAACACGATCAACATGTACTCGATCATTGGGTTGATCATGGCTTTCGGCCTGGTGGCCAAGAGCGGCATCCTGCTGATCGACTTCACCAATACGCTGCGAGCGCAGGGCTTGGGCCGGACAGAAGCCCTGGCTGAGGCAGCTCGCATCCGACTACGCCCTATCGTCATGACGTCCTGCACGATGGCCTTCGGCATGCTGCCGCTCGCACTCAAAGCCGAGGAAGGTGCCGAGTCGCGCGCGCCCATGGCCGTAGTCGTGATCGGCGCCATCATCACATCGACAATTCTTGCCCTGTTCGTTATCCCTGCCGTCTATACGCTGTTCGATGACCTGTCTGGCGTGACGGCGCGACTCCACGTCCGGCGCCCGAAGCTCGCCCTTCCACGCCGGGCAATCCCTATCCCGGTCCCCGTTGGCACAATCGGTCATCCGGCGACGAACGGCAATGGGCACGCAGGGCTACCTGCGCCGGCCGTCCAACCCACAAACGGCGCCACCGGCACCCCATCTCACGGGGCAGGGGTAGTGGAACCGCGGCTGGGTATGCCGGAGCCATAAGCCAAAGCAGACTTCGGGAAATCCGAGCTTAGTCTTCGCTGTCCTCGTACTGCTGACGAATGCTGGCCATGACGCTGGCGTCGGCGAGCGTAGTGGTGTCGCCCAGCACACGGCCCTCCGCGATGTCGCGAAGCAACCGCCGCATGATCTTGGCGCTGCGCGTCTTGGGCAGCTCGGCAGTAAAGAAAATCTTGTCCGGACGAGCGATCGGGCCGATCTTTTCGGCCACATGTTGGCGCAGCTCGGCGTTCAGGGCATCATCGGCGGTGACTCCCAATCGCGGAGTCACGAAGGCGGCGATGGCCTGGCCCTTGATCTCATCCGTGATGCCAATCACGGCTGCCTCGGCGACCGCCGCGTGGCTCACCAGCGCACTCTCCACTTCCATGGTTCCAATTCGGTGGCCGGCCACATTCAGGACGTCGTCCACCCGCCCCATGAGCCACAGATAGCCGTCCTCATCCCGCCGGGCGCCGTCGCCGGTAAAGTAGATCCCTGGGAAGCGTGACCAGTAGCCCTGCACGTAGCGATCCGGGTCCCCCCAGATCGTCCGCATCATGGCCGGCCAAGGGCGCTTGAGCACGAGGTAGCCGCCGGACCCTAAGCCCACGCTCTTCCCTTGCTCATCAACCACGTCCGCCTCGATGCCCGGGAAGGGCAGCGTCGCCGAGCCTGGCTTCAAGGTCGTGAGGCCAGGTAGCGGGGTGATCAAGATCATGCCGGTCTCGGTTTGCCACCAGGTATCAACCACCGGACAGCGACCGCCCCCGATGTGCTCGTGGTACCAGACCCAGGCCTCGGGGTTGATCGGCTCCCCCACCGTGCCGAGCAGCCGCAAGCTGGACAGATCGTGCCGCTCCGGGTACTCCGCCCCCCAGCGCATGAACGTGCGGATGGCCGTCGGGGCGGTGTAGAGGATACTGACCTTGTATTTGGCCACGATCTGCCAGAAGCGATCCCGGTCCGGATAGTCGGGGGTGCCTTCGTACATGACCGTGGTCGCGCCGTTCGCCAGGGGTCCATACACGATGTAGCTGTGGCCGGTCACCCAGCCGATGTCGGCCGTGCACCAGTAGACGTCGTCTTCCTTCAAATCGAAGATCCATTGCGTGGTGCGCTTCACGCCGGTCAAATAGCCGCCCGTGGTGTGGAGCACGCCTTTGGGCTTTCCCGTCGTGCCGGACGTGTATAGGATGAACAGCGGGTGCTCGGAATCCAGTGGCTCGGGCGCCACCTGGGCGCCCTCATGCTGGGCGGCCAGATCGTGCCACCAGATATCGCGCCCATCTCGCATTTCAATCTGGTGCACCGATTCGCCGAGTCGCCGTACCACCAACACGTGCTCGATGGTGGGCGCCTCAGTCACGGCTTCATCCACGTTCTGCTTAAGTGCCACCACGCCGCCCCGTCGGTAGCCACCGTCCGCGGTAATTACCAGCTTGGCCTGACAGTCGTTGATGCGGTCCCGCAACGCCTCCGGAGCGAACCCACCGAAAACCACGGAATGCGTAGCCCCCAGACGAGCGCAAGCTAACATGGCGATGGGAAGCTCAGGAATCATCGGCATGTACAGCGCGACCCGATCGCCCTTCTGGATACCGAGAGTGCGCAGCATGGCAGCCGCCTGGTTAACCTCTCGCAGCAAGTCCTCATAGGTCAGCGTGCGCTCGGTGCCGTCTTCGCCTTCCCACACGATCGCGCGCTTGGTCCGCCGCTCGGATGCGGCGTGGCGGTCCACGCAGTTCGCAGAGACATTGAGCTCCCCACCAATGAACCACTTGGCCCACGGTGCGCTCCATTCGAGTACTCGTTCCCACGGCTTAGTCCAATCCAGCTCATGCGCTGCCTCGGCCCAGAAGCCTTCTGGATCTACATCAGCTTCCTTGTAGATGGCGGCATCGCCCACGTTTGCCGCCGCCGTGAAGGCCGGTGGCGGCGCGTAGCGACGATCTTCCGTCAAGAGGGCATCGAGAGTCCCGGCGGTCTGCTCCATGGCTCCCTCGCAATCTCGTGCTCGGCTTTGCAGACCCTTACGCTACTAGAATGCGATGGGGAGGGCAAGATGGACCGCAAGCTCACTCGATCGCCGCTGTCGCGGCCCACCGCCCTGGCCACAGCGTGGGTCATGCTCGCGATGACTGCGCTCCTGGTTACGTTGGGCGCGCTCCAGGACGCCGCCTCTCGAGCATCGAGCCCTGAGGCGGTCGTTCGCCAATATTTTCAGGCGCTCGAGGCCGGCGATGCTGAAGGTGCTCTGGTTCAGATCCAGCCCACCGCTCGCGCGGCCGCCCGGCCATTCGTCCAGAACAACGTCCGCAATAAGTACGTGATCGCCGGCATCGCCGCCCAGCAGCCATCGCTTCTGGCCCGCCTCAGAGGGCAGGGCGATGCCGGCCAATCAGTGACCGTGTTCCTCGACATAACACAGGCAGTGGGGGGAGAGCAGTGGCAGGCATCCCCGCAAGTGCCCCTGGTCGAGGCCCGCGGCCGGTGGTATCTCAGCCGCGCCCCCCTCGATATCGGATCCTAGGCTCGGGACGCTTCTCGGCTCGGAGTTTCAAGCATTGGTCGCCGAGAACCGGCTCCAGGCACTGCCTGGCTACTCCCCGCGGCGGCGGAAAACTAAACGGATGCCCGTCCCGTCAAAACCGAACCGTTGCCGCAGCTGGTTCTCCAGGTAGCGCTGATACGCGAAGTGAACCAGCCCCACGTCGTTCACGAAGAACACGAACGTGGGCGGTCGCACTGAGGCCTGGGTGCAATAGAGGATCTTGAGCGCGCGGCCTCCCCGGTTCAGTGGATGCTGTGCAACCACAGTCTGGACGAATTCATTGAGCTGCCCCGTGGATACCCGCTGGTCGCGCTGCTCAGTCACGTTGAGTACCTGATCGAGTATCCGATTGACGTGCAGGCCCGTCTTGGCCGAAATAAAGATCACCGGGGCGTAGTCGAGAAACCCCAGTCCTTTACGCACCATGGCCAAATACTCGCCGCCCGCTTCCGGATCGGGCTCCACAAGGTCCCATTTATTCACTGCGATCACGCAACCCTTGGCCGACTCGTGGACGTAGCCCGCCACGTGGGCATCCTGGGCGGCTACCCCTTCTTCAGCATCGATCAGCACTACGGCGATCTCCGCTCGATCGATCGCGCGAAACGCGCGCAGCACGCTGTAGGTTTCCACGCCCCGCTCGATGTGCCCACGTCGTCGGATGCCTGCTGTATCGATGAGGCGGATGGCCCGATCCGCGTACTCGATGTCTGTGTCAATCGTGTCACGTGTCGTGCCAGGCACTTCCGAGACGATCGAGCGTGGCGTGCCGACAATGGCGTTGAGCAGCGAGCTCTTTCCCACGTTAGGACGACCCACGATGGCGACACTCAGCGGTTCGTCTTCGTCGAGCTCCGCCTCAGGCCCCGGCGGAAGCAGCTCGACGATTCGATCCAGGAGATCGCCTGTTCCGGTTCCGCGATGGGCGGAGATGACGATCGGCTCCCCCAACCCCAGCTCGAACAGCTCGGCCGCGTGAACCCGATCCCGTGCGCTGTCACCCTTGTTCGCCACCAGGATCAGCGGCTTCTGGGTGCGCCGCAAGCGCTGGCCCACTTCAGCGTCAGAGCCGGTGGGGCCAACCCGCACGTCAGCCACAAACACGATCACATCTGATTCTCGGGTGGCCACCTCGGCCTGATCGGCGACCCCGCGCTCGATCTCCGTCCGAGCGTCCAGGCCTACGCCGCCAGTATCCACCAGGGTGAATTCGCGGCCCCCCCATTCAACGATGCCATAGATGCGGTCCCGAGTCGTGCCCGGCACATCGTGCACAACCGCCACCTGGGCACCCACCAACCGATTGAAAAGAGTTGACTTGCCCACATTGGGACGACCTACGACCGCGACGATGGGTCGAGCCATTTCGGAATTACGGATGCAGATTCAAGAATGAACAGTGAGGACCCCGGGCGCGATTGCTCACTCTCAACTCTGCACTATGGACTCTTCGCTTGGCGCGCTCGTGGGACCCGGCTGGGCCGGGGCCTCCAGCATGACCGTCACCAGGTCGGGAATCACGCTGACGATCGAGAAGTCGCCGGGGGCACTGACCTGTACCGGCATCGAATGGGTGCCGGGCCCCAGGCCGCTCAGATCAACTCTGGCTTTGACATCTCCAAAATTCAGCAAACGGAAAGCAGGCGCCGGGCCATCCAGGGTGATCTGCACCAATGGGATCTTGCCGGCCAGGCGCGCGCCATCCGGCAGGTTATCAGCGGTCACCGCGGTAGTGACGGTCTGCGCAATATCCAGCGGACCGATGCGCACGGTCACCCGAACCAGATCCTGCTGGACCACGAACACCCCCGGGGGAACCAGAATGGCAACCTGGCGGGCCAGGGTGCCATTGGCGTCGCTCACATCGATGTGCTCACTCGCGGCGAAATCCACCCCGCTCAGGGCGGTCGGGGCACCGGCCAGAGTGGCGACGGGCGGCTCCACGGTAATGCCCTGGATGGCGAATCCTGACTGGGGGGTTCCCCCTACCGAAGCCTGAATCGCGACGGTCTTGTAGCTCAGTTGCTGAGTGACCGCTACCTGCACGTGCACTGTCTCCGGGGTGATCTTGAGCTGCTGAGCGCCGGTGACAGCCTTTCCCTGCGCGTCCAGCGGAGTAGGCGCCGAGGTAGCGTCCACGTTCACGGTCACGCCGTCCATCTTGAGATCGACTCCCATGCTGGCAACTAGCGCCACGATTGAAGACGGTCCCACCACCTGCACCTCCTGCGGGTCAACGACGGTAGGACCCGCGTCATAACCTGGCGGCACATTCCCGGTCCGGTTCACCCTGACTGCCGCGGACTTCTGGGCAGTACCTTCCAACCGGACCGGGATGCGGGCGGGTAGAACCTCAATGACTCGGATCTGCGGCGCAGACGAGTCCACTGTCACTGGAAAGTCGTCGGCCCCCACACGAGCCCCGCTCAGGTCCACTGAAGCATGGAAATCGCTGGGCTGCAGCCCTGAAACGATGTCGCGGGGCGCACTCACTCGGGCCCGGACAGTGGGCGTGCGCGGCCCAGGCTCCGGGAAAAGGCCCGAGGGCACATTGCGCAGGTTGACGGAGATCTCCAAGGTACTGGTTTCGGCCGGGTTAGTCTCGGTTCGAACTACCCCAAACAGCGCTACGGCAATCACGAGAGCGACTACTCCGCGTGCGAGATCAAAGCTAGCCAGAATCGCGCTCATGACGTTCGCGAACGAACCGGCATTCGAAAGACCGGTGCGACGCCATCCGCCGAGCGTGGCCGATACAGAATAGCGAGGACCCGCTGCAGGCGCTGGTCATCCAGGTTCTGGACCAGGCGGCCGTTGTTGGCAAACGAGATATTCCCGGTCGTCTCGGAGACGATCACAGTTAAAGCATCCGTCTTTTCGGTGATCCCAATGCCGGCCCGGTGGCGAAAGCCGTATTCCGGAGGCGCCGCCGAGTGACCAGTGTCGCTCCATTGAGGCCGCCCCTCCACGGTTTCCGGTAGGGGCAGGACGCAGCCTGCAGCCACGATGCGATCGCCCCGTACAATGACGGCCCCATCGTGCAGCGGCGAGTGCGGAGAAAAAATAGTGAGCACGAGCTCCGCGGAGAGCTCCGCGTCCATGTGCGTCCCTGTGGATGCATACTCGCCTAGCGGGGTCTGCCGCTCCAGTACCATGAGCGCGCCCCAACGCTTTTCAGCCAGCCTGGCCGCCGATGCCGCCAGAGTCTCGATCGCCGGCTCATTTGGCTGGGCTGCTCGGGCCCACCGCGTCAAATCGCGCGCTCGGCCGACCTGCTCCAGCGCGCGGCGAATCTCCGGCTGGAACAGAATGGGCACCGCCACCAACAAAGCCGGCAGGCTGGTTCGGAGCAGCCATCCCAGCATGGTCAGACCCAGCCAGTTGCTGGCGGCTGAGCCCAAGAGATAGACGAGTGCGATTCCGCGCGTGAGCGGGACCGCGGTCGTGCCCTGGATCAAGGACAGGAGCCCGTAAGCGATGGCTGCGACGATCAAGATATCGACTGCGCTGCGCACATCGAACCCAACCAGGGTAGAACGAATTGGTTCGAGCAGGTCGTTCACTGAAAACGACCCCTCCCCCCGACCCCCTCCCCTGCGAGGGGAGGGGGAGAGAAGGAATCTGTGGGGGGCTTCGCCCCCCAAGTCCCCCGATGAACGAATCGACAATGCATGGGCTAGTCAGGCCCACTAGCGAGCAGATCAAACAACAGCGCTTTCTGCGCGTGCAATCGATTCTCCGCCTGGTCGAACACTACCGAGTGGGGCCCTTCCATCACGTCGTCCGTGATCTCCTCGTCCCGGTGAGCAGGCAGACAGTGCATCACGATGGCGTGGGGTGCCGCTCGACTCACCAGCTTATCGTTCACCTGGAAAGGGGGGAAGAGATGGACCCGCGACTCGCGCTGCGCCTCCTGGCCCATGCTGAACCACACGTCCGTGTAGAGGACGTCAGCTCCGTCGGCGGCCGCGGCCGGGTCGTTGCCGATGACCACTGACTCTGAATCGATAGCGAGTGCGCTGGCAACTGCATCCGGGTCGGGCTCATAACCCGCGGGCGTGGCGACCCTCAATGTGAAGCCCACCCGGGGAGCCGCCTCCACGAGCGAGCGCGC
>DASXTD010000592.1:0-1550 GCA_036505655.1 Chloroflexota bacterium | reverse complement strand
TGCGCTTGAAGTACTCGCTCGGCAACAGCTTGTTCACGCTGTCTTCCTGGCCGCCATACATGTAGTCGGCCAGCTGATAGATGTGGGCCACCCAGCCCACATCGAATTCGGCGCACGTGACCTTCAGATTCGGATGGCGGTCGAAGACGCCAGAGAAGATCAGATGGCCCATGAACCGCTGGGCCGGCGCCTGGCGGGAGGCGAATCCCAGGGTTCTGGTCCGGGGATCTTCCCCGGTCGGCCCTTCGAAATGCGTACGCTGTTCTCCCTGGGTCGCGCTCGTGTGGACACAGAGCACGGTCCCGGTTTCCTCGGCCGCCTGAAAGATCGGGTCGTACTGGGGTTCGTAGTAACCACCGCCCTTGATTCCGGTCGGCAATTGCGCCGCTTTAAAGCCCAGCTTTGCGTATTCCTGGATGTCGTGTACCGTCTGCTCGACGTCCAGGACGCCCAACAACGCGATGCCGTTCAGGCGCTGGGGATGCGCGCTGCAAAACTCATGGAGCCATAAGTTGTAGGAACGGTGGATCGCGTGCTGGAAGTCGCCATCCGTAAGCCCGTAGAAGAAGCGGCCCGGGCTGGGGAACAGCATCTCAGCTTCGATGCCGTCCCGATCCTGGGCCTCCAGGCGAGCGTTCGGTTCCCAGCCGGCCGGATAGTCTCGCCAGTCCCACGTTTCGTTGAACTCCGCGCGCTTGCCCACCTTGTCCATGTCAGCCTGGGAGACGCCTTCCGGCTTACCCAGCACCAGCCCGGTCGAAAAATGCGAAACGCCCACCGGGGCTAGCCCTTCGGTGATCAGCCAGGTCCCCGGCACCACCCCGGGTGGATCCTTGACAACCTTGGGCGCGCGCTCGCCGTACTCTTTCTGGACCCGCTCCCAGGCCATCGGGGGCTCATTGACGTGCCCATCAGCCGAGACCAATTTGAAGTCGGGCATATCGATTCTCCTCTCCGCTGATGCCGCACGTTTCGGTCGCGGCTATTGTGCCACGGACCCCCGCGGAACCCTGATTTTCAGCTCCCGTTGCCGCCGCACAACCCCGCTGGTACACTCGCCGACTGGATAGCTTTGACGGTGGCGCGGTTCACGCTCGCGCCCAGGGGAGGTGGAATTGGGCGCAAGTGAGAGCGGGTTAGCAACCTTCGCCCGGGAGTTTCCCGCGGGGAGCATTCCCGACGAGATCACCCACCTGGCCAAGCGCTGCATCATGAACTACTGCGGCGTAGCGCTGTTCGGCTCACTGGCGCCGGCCACCGATGTGCTGCTGGATCTGTTTGAAACCGATGGTGCGAAGCCGGCTGCGACCGTGCTCGGCAGGGGCTACCGCACGTCCCCCCAGAATGCAGCCCTGGCTAATGGCTTCATCGGCCACTTTGAAGACTACGACGATACCCACAGCACGGTGATCCACCCCACGTCGCCCATCTTCCCGGCGCCCTTAGCCATGGCAGAGACGCAGACCACGAACGGACGCGATCTGCTGGCCGCGTTCACGATCGGGGTCGAAGTCGCCTGTCGGGTTGGATTGCTTTTTACGCGGCATTTC
>DASXTD010000591.1:0-2385 GCA_036505655.1 Chloroflexota bacterium | reverse complement strand
AGGCCGACCCGCTCACGATCAGCTTCAGCGGCTGGCCGCTCTACACGCATGCGGGCCTCGACGACGATCTGGCCTACCGCATCACAGACGCGCTCTGGCGGTCCCGCGGAAACCTCACCTGGGACATCGACCGTCCTGTCGAGCTGACCGATCTGTGCGGCGGAACACCCGCCGCGCCCATCGGGGTGCCGCTCCATCCTGGCGCTGAGCGCTTCTACCGTGAGCAGGGCGTCGTCAAGTAGAGCGCGTCATCCTCGGGCTAGCCTCGGCCGGAATTTTCGGTGCCGGGGGCTCCGGGCCCAGGGGGTCGTAGGTCGGAGACGGACCGCTGGGCGCTCCCTGGGAGCTGATTGCGGCCAGCCCTTCTTCGTCAGTGGCGTAGGTGTTCGCGAACAGTTCCAGCCTGATGCCGTCTGGATCGGCCACCGAAACCGTGCGCATGAACCCAAAGTCCACCGTCCCCGTGATTTCGGTGCCGGCCGCGGCCAGCCGCCGGTAGGCATCTTGCAGGGCTTCATAGCTTTTCAGCTGAAACGCGAAATGGTGGAGGCCAACCTGCCCTTGCTCATAGGCCCGTGCCCCCGCCGGCGCCTTGAACAGGGCTAGGTCGTGATGGACCTTCCCGCAGGTCAAGAACGCCATGTTCGGCCCTGCCCGATAGGACACCTTGAAGCCAATCAGGTCCCGATAGAACTGCACCGATCGTTCGACATCGCTGACGTTGAGGACAACGTGGCCGATCGCTTCTGGTTCGCTCATGTGTACGCCCCTCTCCATCCGTTTCGCCCCACCAGCTAGTGCAGACGCCGGCTAGCCCCGGGATTCCCGGTAGGTCACCGAAGGCATGGTGCACTCCACCCCCTCTCGGCGGTTAGCGGCGATAAAGTAGCGACGAACCTCGGGATCTTCGTCCTCGTAGTCGAGGAGCCGTCCGCCCTCGGAATAGGGGATGTTGAGATCACCCTCGCCATAGGCCTCGGACGCCCCATGCGTCATCAGAGGGATGTTCCCCCCATAAACAGCCACATGGCGGGCCGGCACCTTCCCCGTGCTCATGTGCTGATGCCAGTAGCCGTCCGGCGGCGAGTAGATGCTGTTGACTCCCCACTCCACCATCTCAACCTGGTCGGCATGGCCATCTCGCCAGGGATGGATTCCGATCTCGTGCGGCCAGAGGTTGACGTAGCCCTTGCCTTTCAGACCTACGAGCACGGCTCCCGGACCGTGGTAGTGGGCCTTATGGTATCGCCCCACTGGCCATTCACCGACGTGTCCCATGGGGAATCCACCCGCCATGTGGTACACGGTGACCCGCCCTCCTGCCACCTTGTGGTCGTATTCATCAACCAACGCTTCGTTCACATTAGGAATAAAGTTCGTGGTCCAAACCGCCGCGCGATAGCCGCCCGCCGTAGTGCGATTGTCCAGGCGGGAAAAATAGTCTTCGCTGCCGTCGTAGAGATCGAGGAAATCGTAGAGGCTGTTGAAGATGTAGTCGAACTGCCCAGCCCGGCCGGGGTCGGTATCGTTGGCGCCTGTGGCCGGGAACAAAGCGTTCAACACCCTGGGCGCGTTGGTCACGCCGAAGTAGAGCACCGGTTCCTGGCCCAGGTTGAACATGCGGTAGTAGGTGTTGCGAGGCGGCGCAAACAGGCTCCCTTTGCTCCACTCCACCGTGCGTTTGGAGCCGTTCGTTTGCCAGATCTCGGCGGCGCCGGTGCCCTGCAAGATCAAGGTGAATTGTTCGTAGAGGTGGTGTTGCACGTCGAGCGACTGGCCGGGGGGAATCTCGCAAACGAACAGGCCGCGCTCAGCTTGATAGGTGCCCGTAAGCTCGATGAAGGTGCCCAGCCCGCGGCCGGTCCGTGCCCACGGTTTCCGAGGAATCGCCGTGATGTCGGACATGCCCGCTACGCCATAGGCGATGGGGATGCCCTCTGCCCGCATCCAACGGTAGTACGGAAAATGGTCTCGAACCTTCCGGTCTGGCGGCTCGTAGGTCCGCTGGGTCTGACTTTTCACGCTTCACTCTTCATTCTTAACTCGCCTAACTCGCTTAACTCGCTAAGAGGTCCAGCACCTCCCGAACCAGTAGCATATGAAGTGCACTGGGAACGGGCCGGGGGCCGACTTCGTCGGCAACAGGGCGATCGCGCAAGACGAGCGCCTCCGCTCTCCGCGCGGCCGCCCGAGCTTTCCAATCACCGGGGTCGGTCAGAGCCTGACGCACTTCCCGCCATTCCAGCCAGTAGACGTCGTCGATGGCGTCGAGAACATCCATTTCCACGAGTCGCTTGGCGGTGCCCTCGATAAAAGCTTTAAGGTGAGCGCCTCCCTGGTCACGAACGAGCGCCATCGCCTCGTGGAGCACCCCGGTCCCTTCTT
>DASXTD010000590.1:0-4348 GCA_036505655.1 Chloroflexota bacterium | reverse complement strand
TGGAAGATGGTCCGCGAGGGCCGCTACGATCCGGCTCGGATCGTCGAGCTGGGTTCGATCATCAAGGGCGAGGTCGCAGCGCGAAACGGCCCGAACGACATCACACTCTTTCGCGATGCGCGGGGAGGCGTAGGCGACATCGCACTGGCCAACGACGTGTACGAGCGCGCCCGCGCTCAGGGCCTGGGCATCGAATTCGAGCTTTAAGGCGTGAGGATGATCTTGCCGATGCTTTCCCGGTCCTCGATGAGCTGATGTGCTTCGGCCGCGTTCTCCAGTGAGAAGCGGGCGCCAATCACCGGCTTCCAGCGATCCTGTTGGAGCAGCTTCAGAACGCTGAGGGCCGGGGCCCGCAAACCATCCGGACGTAACCGCCGATTGCCGCCGGTGCTATAGCCGATGATCGACTTGTTCTCCGCGTAGAGCGGCCCGCAAGCAACTGGTGGTGGTGGGCCGCTGGACTGGCCGTAGCAGACGAGGCGGCCGAAGGGAGCGAGGCAGGCGAGGCTGGTCTCGAATGTATCGGCGCCGACCGCATCGAGCACCACGTCGACGCCCAGGCCGCTAGTGAGGGCGCGCACCCGCTCGAGCACGTTCTCTTCACGGTAATTGATGGTGGCATCGGTGCCGAGGTCGCGAGCGACTTTCGCCTTTTCGGCGCTGCCCACCGTGCCGATGATCATGCCGGCGCCCAGCACACGAGCCAGCTGGACGGCGGTGCTCCCCACGCCGCCCGCCGCGGCGTGGATGAGGACCGTCTCGCCCGGTTGCATGCGCCCGGCCGACGTGAGCAGGTTGAAGGCTGTGACGCCGACCGAAGGAATGCAGGCGGCATTCTCGAAGCTCACTGCGTCCGGTAGCGCAAAAGCCTCGATGGCCCGCGCCAAGACGTACTCGGCATAGGAGCCGCCCACGGCGTGGCAGAAGACACGCTGGCCGACATCGAATCCTGCCACGCCGGGTCCGATCACCCCAGCCGCTTCGAGGCCGGGAATGAAAGGCGGGTCAGGTGCAGTGGGATAACGGCCGCGTCGGCCCTGAATATCCGCGAAATTTACGGTAGTCGCGGAGAGCCGAATTCGTATCTGCCCGGGCCCCAGCTCCGGGATCGGAGCCTCCCGGAGTTGTAGGACATCCGCCGAGCCGTGGGCCGTGACGAAGATCGCTTTCAACGAACTCTCCAATGAGAAGCGCTGAGTGCTCAGGTGACTCAGGACTCAGCACTATACTTGGCGGCCGACGAATCGGAGGATCTCAAATGGCTGAAATCGACCGAATGGGCCGCTGCGCCCGGCTCGCCTGGGAACACGCCGCCGAGGGCAGCAAGCAGCCGCCTATTGATCGCCCAGGCGTGACGACCGGCCACATCTTGCTCGGTGTCCTGATGGAACAAACCTGCGCCGGCGGACTGGTGCTCGGCAAGCTCGGCATCGACTTCGCCTACTCGCTGGCTCTCACCAAGTTCGTGCTGCAATACGGTCGCCATCGGGACGCGCCCGAGCCCCCGACCGTCGACTGGGCCGGAGTTCCGCATACCGCGGCCGCTAAGCAGGTCCTGGAGCTGTGCATCGAAGAGGCCAACTTGTTCACACCCACCTACCCAATTGGCACCGAGCATCTCTTGCTCAGCCTGCTGCGGGTCGAAGGCACCGGCAGCCGAATTCTTAACTACCTGGACGTCGATGAAGCGAAGGCCCGTACCACTCGCGACGAAATCTGGGCAATCATGCGGACGCAAGGGTAGGTCTAGGTAGAGTTCGCGATGGCACGCTGGCTAGGACCTCTGCGGAAAGATTCTTTCGCGATGAAGGTGATCAGCAAGCCCGAAACGAGCTGCAGGGGCACGAATAGCCAGAACGCAGCGGCTGGACTCCCCATATCCGCGACCGTCCCAGCCAGGACCGGCCCCAGGACCAGGCCTGATTGGCCGAACAACCGCCGAATCGTCTGCAGGCTGCCGCGCGCATGATCCGGGATGATGTCGTAGCTGTACGTTGCCATCGTACCCAGGGCCAGGCCGCCCGCGATCCCGCTCAGAGCAGCCAGAGCTGACAGTTGCCACATCTGACTGGCGAATGGGAACAGGGTAAAGGCGACCACTGCTAGGTACGCGCTGGGCATGACTACTGCTTTCCGCCCCCGGGTGTCCGAGAAGTAGCCTGTGGGGCCGATCATGAGGACATTGAGCAGGCCATAAACCGCGAAGACGGCTCCGACCTCGGTTGACGAGTAGCCCAGCTGGACGCCCACGTAGAGAGGAACCATGCTGTTGAACAGCGTCGAGCGCATCATGGCCACAAACGTGTTAATGGTGATGACGATGAACGTGGCGCGGAAGAAGGGCTCGATTTCACGAAAAGCCCCAAAGTTGATTAGAGGGCCACGCGCTGAACGGCGGCTCCCGGCTGTTTCCCGAATCTGAAACGACACCGCCAACGTGATGAGCGCCATGAGGCCGTAGGTCCAGAAGACGGCCCGGAATCCAAACAGATCGGTGATGATCCCGCCCAGAAGTGGCCCAACCGCTGTCCCCACCGAGTTCATGCCGTGGAACCCGCTCATCATTCTGCCGCGCAGGTGCGGCTGAATCACGTCAACGGCGGCGACCTCGCGCGCCAGCTGCCAGAAGCTGCTTCCCAGCCCAGCCAGGACTTGTGCGGCCAGAAACAGCGGGTACGAAGTGGTTACCGCTGAAAAGGCGGCGGCGGCCGCCAAAAGCAGTGGACCCATGATGAGCAGCGGCCGGCGACCGGCTCGATCGATCAGGATCCCTGCCGGCAGCAAGCCAAGGGTCGATCCCAGGAAGGTGGCTGTCACTAATTGAGCGGCCAGGCCAGGGGACACATCGAAAGTCGTGGCAACCCGAGGAATGGTCGGAACCACCATGCCCTGGCCGAAGCTCATGATCATGCTGGGCACATAGATGCTGATCAGCACCCGAGCGGTATCGCTCGACTGCAGGCGCTGCCAGGGATTGCCGACGGACGCGGTGCTCATAGTCCGTGTGCACCAGCCAGAGACAGGTTGGGTAAAAAAACCGAGGTGAAACTGGGCGTGCTAAGCTGAGGCTGTCGCCAGGGAGCTTCGTTTCACTATAGCTGAGGAGCGAGCGACGGGTTGCAGGACGAGCCGCTCTGGTACAAGGACGCCATCATCTATGAGGCGCACGTCCGCGCCTTCTATGACAGCGATGGCGACGGCATCGGTGACTTTGAAGGCCTGACCCAGAAGCTCGACTATCTCCAGGACCTCGGCGTCACTGCCCTCTGGCTCATGCCCTTCTATCCGTCGCCCTTGCGTGACGACGGCTATGACGTCTCGGATTACACCGGGATCAACCGGTCCTACGGTACCTTGCGTGACTTCCAGCGCTTCCTGCGGGAAGCGCACCGCCGCGGAATCAGGGTCATCACGGAGCTCATCCTCAACCACACCTCGGATCAGCACCCCTGGTTTCAACGGGCCCGCCTCGCGTCGCCCGGCTCGCGCTCCCGCAACTTTTATGTGTGGTCGGACAACGCCGACCGTTACGTGGACGCGCCGGTCATTTTCCGCGACTTCGAAGCGTCGAATTGGACCTGGGACCCAGTAGCTAACGCTTACTACTGGCACCGGTTCTTCGGGCACCAACCCGATCTCAATTTCGACTCCCCCGACGTGCGGCGGGCGCTGTATCGGGTGGTGGACTTCTGGCTCAAGATGGGCGTGGACGGCCTGCGACTGGACGCGGTGCCCTACCTGTACGAGCGCGAGGGCACGATTTGCGAGCATCTGCCCGAGACGCACGCCTTCCTGAAAGAGCTGCGACAGCACGTCGACGAGCACTACTCGAATCGAATGCTGCTCGCGGAGGCCAACGCGTGGGCTGAGGAAGCGGCAACGTATTTCGGGCAGGGCGATGAGTGTCACATGGCGTTTCATTTCCCTCTCATGCCGCGCCTCTTTATGGCGCTCCGCATGGAAGATCGTTTCCCGGTGATGGACATCTACCGGGAGACTCCCCCCATTCCAGATTCGTGCTCGTGGGCCCTGTTCTTGCGCAACCACGATGAGCTGACCCTGGCCATGCTGACCGATGAAGAGCGGGACTACATGTACCGTGCCTACGCCCAGAGTACGGAGGCGCGGGTCAACCTGGGCATCCGGCGCCGGCTGGCTCCGCTGCTGGGCAACCAGCATCGCAAGATCGAGCTCATGAATGCGCTGCTCCTCTCCCTGCCCGGCACGCCGGTGATCTATTACGGCGACGAGCTGGGCATGGGCGACAACGTCTACCTGGGTGATCGCAATAGTGTCCGTAGTCCAATGCAATGGAGCTCGGACCGAAACGCGGGCTTTTCGGCGGCCA
>DASXTD010000589.1:0-8018 GCA_036505655.1 Chloroflexota bacterium | reverse complement strand
AACTCGGCGAATTCCAGGACCCGACGGTAGGTTTCGAGCGGTTGCTCGCAGAACGCTTCGTACTTGACTTCGAAGAAGCGCTTCGGGTCCAGCGCTCGACGCGCCGCTTCAATCGCCCGCATCTGGATTCTCCACTCCAGCCCCGCCAGAGCGACGAATGAGCGGTCGTAGCTTTCCCAGGTAGCCTGGTCTTCGGGCGACAACAGGCCGGCACGCCAACCTTGGGGCCCGTACCAGCCTCGCCAGAAGTTGACGTGCAGCAGCGAACTGGCAACCGCCCGGCCATCTCGGACGATGTGCACGAACTTCGCATCCTCGAAAATCTCGTTCAGAAAGCCGATGCGCGGCCAACCAGTGAGCTTAATCAGCAGGCGGCTGCGCTCGGGCGTGAGCATCGACTCGATGGCTCCACGCACCTGCTTCTTGACCCGCGGAGTCACGTCGGTCCGGACCAGATCCCTGCAAGGCTCGGAAAAGCCATAGGCGTAGGTTTCCCAGAAACGATAGCATTCGCCGGGCCGGATCTTCCCCCCGAAGAGCCGGCGCAGCAGTGGGTTGCCCATAGCCGTGACGGCCCATCGGTTCCAGGCCGGTCTCTCGGGATATCGAAGGGCCAAGCCCGACAGCCACATCAGCTGTGGGTGGGTCGCCAGTAACCGGTGAAAGATCGTCGAGCCGCAGCGCCCGGTCCCCACGATGATGATCGGCTTGGTAACTTTCATAGTCTGGCGGGTTCGTCTCCAGGTACGATTCGGGGGCTGCCGTTGGCGCCGGGACAGACCGATGATCCATCGCCGGGCTCGGGGAACAACCCGGGTCTGATGAGCACGATCCATGCCCTACCCTGACCGGCTGGATCGGTGCAAACCCTGGCGGGACACCCGCGTTACCGGTCGAGGTAACCCGCGCAAGGAGACGTGCTCACGCGGCGAGGCGCGGCCCGCTTGAGCTTGAAACCTGCGTGGGGCAATCTACCAGCGGCGCGGTCAGAAGGGCACCTGGCAGGGGGCGGCGTCAGGCGCTAGGGTGACGCGGTAATCGAGCCAGGAGGACGGGCCGGCGGGCGCCGTTTTGCATCACAGCCGCAATACCGTGGCATGGCTGCTACAGGATCGCCTGTAAATAGGGGCACGACTTGGCTACAAAACCGAACTTCTTCATCGTGGGTGCCCCCAAGTGCGGCACCACGGCCCTGTACGAATACCTTCGGCCGCATCCCAACATCTTCATGCCGAAGGTGAAGGAGCCGCACTTCTTCGCGAAAGACCTCGGGACGTATCCCCGAATCAAGACGCTGGAAGAGTATATCAGGCTCTTCGCGGCGAGTGCCGAGGAACATCTGAGAGTAGGAGAGGCCTCGGTTTATTACCTGCGCTCGTCAGTGGCCATTCCCAACATCTATGAGTTCAACCCGGGTGCAAGAATCATTGCCATGTTTCGCAACCCGGTAGAGATGGTGCATGCGTTGCACTCGCAGCTACTGTACGTCGCAGAAGAAACCGTCAGTGATTTCGAAACCGCTTGGCGGCTGCAGGAGCGGCGCAGCCAGGGTTTCGACTTACCTCCGGCCAGCCGGGGAGCCTTCCTTCTTCAGTACGCGCAATTCGCTCGGTTCGGGACTCAGGCTGAGCGTCTGCTATCGACCTTTCCCCGGGCCCAGGTGAAGCTGATCTTATACGACGATTTCGCTACGTCGCCCCAGATGGTCTATGACGAGGTCATTGACTTCCTGGGTATACCGCACGACAACCGGACCGAATTCCCCCGCATCAACGAAAACAAAAGAGCCAAAACGGCCTGGTTCAAACAGTTTTCCCGCAAACCGCCGCCCGCGTTACGCACGGCCTTCCGCAGCCTCAAACGAGCGGTGGGGGCCGAGGAAATTGGCGCCGTCAAGAAAAAGATCGTGAGTCTGAACACAGTGCAGGAACGTCGCCCGCCGCTCGCGCCGGAACTCCGGGCCGAGCTGGTGGAAACGTTTCGGGACGAGGTGGCCCGGTTATCCCGTCTCTTGAATCGGGATCTGAGTCACTGGGTGTAGAGGCAACGACCTCGGCTAGAGCCAGTGGTCCAGGCTTCGGCCGATGAGCTCGGACGTCATTGCTATATCGTCGCGGAAGGGACGCGTGAGCTCACTCCGCAACTCTGCCGGCAGAGGAGGCGCCTGCCGCATGTTCCGGCTCCGGAGCCGCCGGACCCAGTTTGCCGCCCGCTTCGGGACCCAGGGCTTGACCGCCGACCGGACCGCGTTGCTCGTCAAGAAACCCTCCAGCAGCATGCTGGCCGGGACCCCGCCGATGGCATGCGGCGTATCGAAGTCGGGCACGAACGCCGGATCGACCTCAAGGAACCGATACACATCCTGAACGACTCCCAGCGAATTGCGCTTGAGATCGTCGAACAAGATGACGTGTATCTGGTTGCGAGGGAACGCAGCGAAATATCGCGAAAGCTGTTCACGGTACTTGCCGATTACCATCCAGCGGGAGTCGGGACGTGCCCAACGGGCCGTGGCAGTCAGGTCGCGGGCGGGCTCGAAGCGTTGACCCCGATGGCGCAGATACATCACATAGTCCGAGTACGCTCGGTCCACCGGGTGCCGGAGGCTGCAGATGATCCGCGCGGTGGGTAGCAGCTCCCGGATCCGAGCGGCCGCCTGAGGACATTCCAGGTAAATCGGCGATGCTTCTCCGACCGCCACTGCGTCGCCTGCATTCACAAACAGTTGCTGGTAGGCGCTCAGCGATCTCACCGGGAAGCGGTGAACGTCCGGGTCGCCGTAGAGCAGCTGACCTTTATCGTCCAGGCCAAAGGCGAAGTAATTCGTCTCCTTCACCGGGCTCATGAATACCGCCGGGTGCTCCGCCAGATACCAGTAAAGCGCTGTGGTACCGGCTTTCGCAGCGCCGATGACGACGAAGTTGGGAAGCATCAACGTAGCTCTTCTGCCAATGATCCGGTGACGGCGGCCATGATGCGACTGCCCATAAGCCGCCTCCCAAATATGGGGCCCACGCCGAAGAAAGCGCGACCGCTGTCCTAGGGTAGGGCGCGTCCGAGGTCCCGGCCACCGCATGCAAATAGCCGGCCGCGGCCGCCGGCTCCTGATCCTGCCGGCGGCAGGTGCCCTCTATCGTTTTCAGGAGGGTTGGGCGAACACCCGCACATTGGTGGGCGAGACGTATACCCGCTGACCCTTGCTGAGGGCGAGGCTATCGAACCGGCCCCGGGGTATGTGCGCCTCGATCGTCCTGCCGCCATCCACAAGATCGAGCTCCAGGCGGACGACTGGCCCGAAGGCACGGATATGACGGACCACCGCCTCCAGGGACGAGTCGTCCAAGCGAGAGGACCCCAGCTCAACGTCATAGGTGCGGACATACGCGATGCCTGCCTGATCCTGTGCGCCGGCCCACTCCGGGGCCTCCAGCTCGCTCGGTCCAATGTTTACCCGGCCCTGGTGAATTCGTCCGTGGAAGAGGTTGACATCGCCGAGGAAGCCGTAGACAAAGGGCGTGGCGGGCCTCTCATAGACTTCCTCCGGCGTTCCGTTCTGCTCGACCCTCCCCTCGTTCATGATCACGACCCGGTCGGAGACCTCCAGTGCCTCCTCCTGATCGTGGGTGACGAACACACTGGTGACGTGAACCTCCTCGTGCAGCCGGCGGAGCCACCGGCGCAGCTCCTTGCGCACTTTGGCGTCGAGCGCGCCAAACGGCTCGTCGAGCAGCAGCACCTTGGGCTTCACCGCGAGCGCCCGGGCAAGGGCCACCCGCTGGCGCTGGCCGCCCGAGAGCTCGGATGGCCGCCGGTCAGCCAGCACATCGAGCTGCACCAGGCGCAGGAGCCCCATCACCGTCTCGCGGATCTCCGCCTCCGAGGGGCGCACCCGCCGGGGCCGGACCCGCAATCCGAACGCCACGTTCTCGAAGACGCTCATGTGCCGGAACAAGGCGTAGTGTTGAAACACGAATCCGACCTGCCTCTCGCGAACCGGCTGGTCGGTGGCGTCCTCGCCATGGAAGTGGATCGTACCCTGATCCGCCGGCTCCAGGCCGGCGATGATTCGGAGCAGGGTGGTCTTGCCCGACCCGGAGGGACCCAGCAGCGCCACCAGCTCACCGCCGGGGACATCGAGGCTCACATTGTCCAGGGCGACGAAGCCGCCGAAGGTCTTGCGCAGGTTGCGAACCTCGATGCTCATGCCGCGATCCTTTCGGGTGTGAGTTCTGCGTCCCCGTGATCGGCTGTGGCCCGCCCCTGCTGCCACTCGATCAGAGTCTTGAGAGCCAGGGTGACCAGGGCCAGCAAGGTGAGCACGGAAGCGACCGCGAAGCTGGCGGCGAAGGCGTACTCGTTGTAGAGAATCTCCACGTGGAGCGGCAGGGTGTTGGTCTCGCCCCGGATATGTCCCGAGACCACCGACACGGCGCCGAACTCGCCCATCGCCCGCGCGTTGCAGAGAATGAGCCCGTAGAGCAGCCCCCACTTGATGTTCGGTAGCGTGACCCGAAAGAACGTCTGCCAGCCCCCCGCTCCCAGGACGATCGCTGCCTCCTCTTCTTCGGATCCCTGTTCCTGCATGAGCGGGATCAGCTCTCGGGCGACGAAGGGGGCAGTTACGAACGTGGTAGCAAGCACGATGCCCGGCACCGCGAAGATGATCTTGATGTCATGATCGAGGAGCCAGGGCCCGAACCATCCATGGGCGCCGAAGAGCAGCACGAAGATCATTCCCGAGATTACCGGGGAGACCGCAAACGGCAGGTCGATCAGGGTGATCAGCAGATTCTTGCCTGGGAAGCTGAACTTGGAGATGCACCACGCGGCGGCCACCCCGAAGATCAGGTTGATGGGGACAGCGATCGAGGCGATCAGCAGGGTCAGCTTGGCCGCGCTGAGCGCGTCCGGCTCCTTGATCGCCTCCCAGTACGCCGGCAGCCCCTTCCCCAGCGCCTGAGCAAACACCAGCGTCAGTGGGAGCACCAGGGTCAGGGCCAGAAAAACCAGTGCAATGCCGGTCAGGGTCCAGCGCACCATTGCCGACTCGCCGGTGGCGCGGGTGACAGCTCGTGGCGCGGTGGTGGCCGGGCGGTAAACGGCGGTAGCTGCCATGGCTCAGGCCGCCGCGCGGCGCCGGGCCGCCCATTGGAGCAGGTTGATGGTGAGGAGCAGCGCGAACGAGGCGAGCAGCATTACCAGCGCCACGGCCGTCGCCCCTGCGTAGTCGTACTGCTCCAGCTTGGTGATGATGAGTAAGGGCACGATCTCGGTCTTCATCGGCATATTGCCGGAGATGAAGACCACCGAGCCGTACTCGCCGATGGCGCGGGCGAACGCCAGCGCGAAGCCGGTCAGGAGCGCGGGCGCGATCGTGGGGAAGACGACGCGGATAAAGGTCTGTCCGCGCCGAGCGCCGAGGCTCGCCGCGGCCTCCTCGACCTCCACCTCGAGATCGTCGAGCACCGGCTGCACCGTCCGCACCACAAAGGGAAGTCCGATGAAAATCAGGGCCACCGTGATCCCGAGCCAGGTGTAGGACACCTTCACGCCCAGCGGGTCGAGATAACTCCCGATCCAGCCGTTTGAGGCGTAGAGTGTGGTAAGCGCAATGCCGGCCACCGCTGTCGGCAGGGCGAACGGTAGGTCCACCATGGCATCCACCAGCCGGCGTCCGGGAAACCGGTAACGCACCAGGACCCACGCGACCAAGAGGCCAAATACCGTGTTGATCAACGCAGCCACGAACGACGCGCCGAAGGTCACCCGGTAGGACGCCAACACCCGTGGATTGGTGACGGTCGCCCAAAAGGCGGCCCACGAAAGGTCCGCCGTGCGCGCGAAGACCGTCGCCAGGGGCAGCAGCACGATCAGACTCAGGTAGGTGCAGGTGATCCCCAGGGAAAGACCGAACCCGGGGAGCACCCGCCGCGCCTTACGCTTCATCGGGCCTCATCAAAGTAGGTCGACTCCGGCTAACGACCCGGTTGATAGATCCGGTCGAACAGCGCCCCATCCGCGAAGTGGGTGGCCTGCGCCTTCTTCCACCCCCCGAACACGCTGTCTACCGTCACGAGAGTCAGCTTGGGGAACTGACTCGCGTACTTCGCCGCCACCGCCGGGAGCCGCGGCCGGTAGAAGTGGCGAGCCGCAGTCTCCTGCCCCGTTTCAGTGTAGAGGTAGTCCAGGTACGCCTGAGCCACTGCGCGGGTGCCGTGCTTGTTGGCGATCTTGTCCACCACCGCGACCGGCGGCTCCGCCAGAATGCTGACGGAGGGCGCCACCACCTCGAACTTGCCGGGCCCGAGCTCCTTGATCGCGAGCAGGGCCTCGTTCTCCCACGCGACGAGGGCATCGCCGATCCCGCGCTCCACGAACGTGGTCGTCGACCCTCGGGCTCCCGCGTCGAGCACCGGAACATTCTTGTAGAGCTTGGCTACGAACTCCTTGGCACTCGCGTCGCTTCCTCCTGGCTGACGTAAGGCCCAGGCCCAAGCGGCGAGGTAGTTCCACCGGGCGCCACCCGAGGTCTTGGGATTCGGGGTCACTACGGCGACCCCAGGCTTGGCCAGGTCCCCCCAGTCCCGGATGTTCTTAGGATTCCCCTTCCGAACCAGCAGCACGATGGTGGAGGTGTACGGTGCGCTGTTGTTGGGCAGCCGCGTCTGCCAGTTGCCCGGGAGAAGGCCGGCCTTCTCGGCGATCTGGTCGATGTCGTAAGCCAGCGCCAAGGTGACCACGTCGGCCTCCAGGCCATCGATCACCGACCGAGCCTGCTTACCAGAGCCACCGTGCGACTGGCGTATCGTGACTTCCTGGCCGGTCTTGTCCTTCCAGTAAGCGGCGAACTCCCGGTTGAAGTCCTCGTAGAGCTCACGGGTCGGATCGTAGGACACGTTGAGCAAGGTGACCGACTTGTGCGCGCTCTGCCCCGTGATCGGCCCGACGGCGGCCCCGGCGACGAGGAGTGTGAGTGCGAGCGTCTTCATGAGTGCATTCCTCTGGGTGGTCGTTCGCATCAGAACGAGGTCTGGAACCGCGTGATCACGGCGTTCTCCGGCTCCCGGTCGCCCGTCGCCGCCCCGCCGGTGAACGTGGTGCGCTCGTAGTTCACTGCGACCTTGACCGCCCGGGTGAAGTGCCAGTTCACCCCGATGCCCCACGCTTTGGCCTTCTGCACGCTGGATGTTAGGGTGGCGTAAACCGGGAAGGACGTCTCATCGAGGGTTAGCTCGCCATAACGAGCCAACAGTTCGATCGCGCCAAAGCCGCGCTCCTTCAAATCGAACGGTCTCTTGGGAGCGGGGCTTCGGAAGCCGGCTTTCTCGCCGGTGAGAAAGAACGAACCTTCGGCCTGCCAAGCGGTATGCTCGAGCTCCGCAGTAGCGCCGGCTCGGGTTACCTCATTCTTTGAAATGACATACTCGCCGAGCAAGCCGAGCGGACCGGTATAGAAGTATCCCTGGGGCGAGATCCTAGTCCGCTTGCCGTTGGCAAAGACGTTGTTAGCCGGCGTCGTGGCGCTGCTGTTGTACCGGAACAGCGTCTGCTGACCCGGCGTCCGGTACGATGGGAGCCCTGGCGTGGTGGTTGACCCGCGCTCGAACCCGGTGCTGCCCGCAATCCCGAACCCGAGTGGCCGGAAGCTGCCGACCTTAAACGGCTGGATGAACACTCGGCCAGCGAAGTCTTTGGCGTTGCTCAGGTCGTCGCCGCCGTTCGCAAGGTCGGGAACGCCGTTAAAGACGCCGATCTGATAGGCGAACAAGCCCTCCGAGAGGTCTCCCGAGAACTGGAGGCCGATATCACGGCTGGGCACGAGATTGGTCGGCAGCCCGCGCTCGGCGAAGAGGATGTCGGTGGCCGACTGCAGCCGCTCGAGCCCGATCGGCGGCTTGAACTTGCCCGCCCGCACGGTGAACTCGGGTACAAACTTGCCGTCCCAGTAGGCGTCAAAAATGGTGGGCGAGGTAACGCCGAAGTCCGGCATGAGGCGGAACTCGAAGTATCTGCCGACC
>DASXTD010000588.1:0-1715 GCA_036505655.1 Chloroflexota bacterium | reverse complement strand
CAACACGCTCGAAAACCTGGTGATGAACCCCACGCTCGCCGACCTAATCGGCGGGATCCAGACCGTGACTTTGGGCGACGAAGAGGCACGACGTCGAGGTACCCAAAAATCTGTGCTGGAACGCAAGGCGCCACCGACATTTGACGTGCTGGTGGAGATCCAGGAATGGGAGAAGGTTGCGGTCCACGAGAATGTAGCCCGGGTGGTCGATGCAATTCTCCGGGGCGAGCCTATCTCACCAACCCTTCGCTACCGCGACGCGGACGGCGCGATTAAGGTTGGTCGCATGGCCCCGCAGCGGTTCCCCACGCTCTCGTCGGGGGCTGATCGGCCCGGAAGCTCGAGCACGGGCTTTGAGCGGTCCGGCGGTCGACGCAACGGTGATGGCGTCCGTTGGGGATTCGAACCCGAGCCCGCATTCCCTTCCAGTCAGGGGGCCATTCGTCCCCCGAACCCCCTGGCGCTCGATGAGGAATACGAGCCCCCTGCCCGCGATCTCCCTCGCGAGCGTGGGCGCGAGCTGCTACCGGCGCCGTCGGATGATCGGCGCCGCCCCGTCAAGGTCTTCGCGTATGGCGTGAATCGGTCGCGGCTCGAGCATGCGATCCGCCAGCAACGGGCGCCCGCGATGGTGGTGCTGGACGTCGACCAGGCCGACGTCGTGATGACAGTAAAGAATTACTACCGGCGCAAACCGCAACCTCTGCTCGATGCCGAAGCTCGGGGCGTTCCAGTCTATGTGCTGCGGAGCAACACCGGTGCCCAGATCGACGAGGGCATTACCAAGGTGGCGCGGGCTCCTCGTAACGAGATCGCGACGGCGGCGCTCCAGGAGGCGGAAGATGCGGTTCACCGAGTCCTCAACCGCGAAGAGTCCGCGGTCGAGCTCGCTCCGCAGAATTCCTACATGCGGCGACTGCAACACCAGCTTGCCGATCGCTACAACGTTGGCTCGCGCAGCAGTGGCCAGGAGCCGTATCGGCGGGTGACGATCCTGGAAGCCGGCCGCGGGGAGTAGCGAGTCGGGAGCTGCGGTGCAGAATTCCATGCGGGAGCGCGGGCGTCTCGCCCGCCCCGAGTTTCCCTGCGCTTCTGGCTGCGGCTTCAGAAGCACGGTTCGCGGCTGATGTTCGTGACACTGGAAGGCCCGGATGGCGGTGGAAAAACCACCCAAGTGGGTTTGCTGGTCCAGCGCCTGAAAGACGCGGGCCAGGAGGCCCTTGGCATCCACGAGCCCGGCGGCACAGACCTGGGGCAGCATGTGCGAGGCATCCTGGTAGGCCGTTCGTGGACGACGATCGACCCGTGGGCTGAGGCGCTCCTGTTTTCCGCCTGTCGAGCACAACTCGTGGCGGAGGTAATTCGACCTGCTCTCGAGCGCGGCGCGATTGTGGTAGCGGACCGCTTCGCCGACTCGACGCTGACCTATCAGGGCGCCGGGCGCGGACTCAATCGCCACCAGCTCGTCCTGCTCATCGACCTGGCCACGGGTGGTTTGACTCCCGACCTCACGCTGCTACTTGACGTTCCCGCCAAGATTGGCATTGCGCGCAACCGACGGCCGGCTGAGAAGCCCCTCCGCGACCCTCCTTCCGCGGGTGCGCAGATGACATTTTTTGAGGAGCTTCAGCTTCCGGCCGCGTGGAACCGTTTTGAAAACGAAGCAATCGCGTTCCACGAGCGCGTACGTAGCGCCTACCTGGACCTGGTGCAAG
>DASXTD010000587.1:0-2060 GCA_036505655.1 Chloroflexota bacterium | reverse complement strand
TGCTGTGGCGGGGCATCTCCATCGAGCCGGAGTGGGTCGTGCTCGCGCTGCTCCTGATCGCGATCGCTCTCGGCCGGGGCCGCACCTTCGTCGTCGACTGGGGACCGTTCCTCGTCCTGTTCTTCGCGTATGAGGCCATGCGCGGGTTTGCCGCTAAGACCGGGTTTCCACCCCACGACCTGTCTGCCTTCGAGCGACCGCTGTTCGGGGGGACTCTCCCGACGCTGACGCTGCAGCACGCGTTCTATCGACCTGACGTTGTCGGTCTGCAGGATCTCGGCGCGATGTTCTTCTACTTCATGCATTTCCCGCTGCCGATCGTCGTCGGTTTCATCTTCTGGGTGCGCAGCCGGGACCACTACCACAGGTTCATAGCCGCGCTGCTGTTGATGGCCATGCTCTCGTTCGTCACCTACCTCTTCTGGCCCTCAGCGCCGCCGTGGTATCAGTTCGGTCCAGCTGGCGGCTACAGCGGGCCGGACACCATCCACAAGATCCTCAACGAGACCGTCGACAAGCTGTGGGGCGAGAACTATGTGGTCACGCCCCTCTACACCCATCTGAACCCCAACCAGTTCGCAGCCTTTCCTTCGCTCCATGCCGCGTTCCCGATGCTGGCCGCCGTCTACGCGTGGTCAAGGTATCGATGGCTGGCGGTGGGCCTGATCGCGTGGTCGGCGGCGGTGGTGGTCTCGATCGTGTACCTCGGAGAGCACTACGTCATCGACGCTCTCGATGGCCTGCTCTATGTGGCCGCGGCCACCGTCATCGTCGAGGCCGTCAGCCGGTGGTGGGCCCGGCGCCCGCCGCATGTGCCGGCTACGCCTGCCAGACCTTCCGCATGATCACACGTGCCAGCTTGTCTGGGTCGTGGTGTGAGGGAATCCGGACATTGACGACGTCGGCGGGGATGAAGCGAACCTCTGGGTTCGTGGTCGAATCCTCGGGCTTGAAGATCACCTGCGATTGGCCGCCAGTGGGCATGTGCGAGTGGTTGGAGTTGACCAGCACGAAGTCGAAGAGATTCCATCCCACGTGGTCACGGATGACGCGCAAGTAATCACTGACCTCGTAGCCGTCCGTCTCTCCGTGCTGCGAGGCTAGGTTGCAGATAAGGACCTTGATCGCGGGCGAGGCCTTGATCGCCTCCACCATGCCCTCCACCAGGAGGTTGGGCAGGATCGATGTGTACAGCGAGCCGGGACCGATGATGACGAGCTCGGCGCTCAGGATCGCCTGCGCAGCCTCCGGGTTGGCCTGGGCGCCATCCGGCTTGAGGAACACCTGGCTGATGGGAGCGTTCTGCTTCGGAATCTTGGATTCGCCCTCGACCGACCGGCCGTTGATCGATGCGACCAGCGTCACGTCCTGCAGTGTCGAGGGCAGGATCGTGCCTTTGACGGCGAGCACCTTGCCTGACTCGCGCAGCGCGTGCTCGAAGTTCCCGGTGACGTCGGCCATGGCCATGATGAAGAGGTTTCCGAAAGAGTGGCCGTTGAGGGATCCTTCCGTGAACCGGTGGTCGAAGAGCTGTTTCATCAGGGGCTCCGCGTCCGCCAGTGCGATCAAGCACTGCCGGAAATCACCTGGCGGAAGAATCCGGTACTCGTCTCGCAGCCTGCCCGACGAGCCGCCGTCGTCGGCGACGGTGACGATCGCGGAAAGATTCGACGTGTAAGTCTTCAGTCCACGAAGCAGTGCGCTGAGCCCCGTGCCGCCGCCGATCGCGACGATACGCGGTCCGCGTCCCTTCAACCTGAAAGCGTGGATCACATCGACCAGGCTGCCCGTGCTGTTGCCGGGCAGGAATGGACCGAGAACCGACCGCGTCAGCTTGATGTAGCTGTACAGGAGGAGGCCGACCCCGAGGGCTCCGAATATGAGGGCGCGGGCCCAGTGGGGCAGGAACTGCAGGGTGATGTAGTAGAACTGGGCGGGCAGGGTCGCCGTTTCGTAGAAAGCCTTCAGGAAGTAGGCGAAGCCAAGCACGAGGACGAGCTCGGCGATCATGAGCAGGAGAAGCCAGCGCTTGATCTCGAGACCAGGCGTAAGCCAACGAA
>DASXTD010000586.1:0-2017 GCA_036505655.1 Chloroflexota bacterium | reverse complement strand
ACCGACCCGGCCAAGGGACCAGGATGGGGATGGGACCGCCAACCTGTTTCGGCCTTTGATTTCGTTGCTTGGCGGGAGCAGAGCCATGCCTTCGAGGGCATGGTTGCGAGCGAAGGGAACGATATCGCTCTGACCGGGGCGGATGAACCGGAGCGGCTCGACGGGATGCGCGTGTCCGCAGACTATTTCCAGTTATTGGGCGTCGAGGCCGCCCTGGGGAGGACCTTCCTGCCCGGTGAGGACCAGCCGGGTCGCGACCCAGTCGTCATCCTGAGCCACGGCTTGTGGAAACGTCGCTTCGGCTCCAACCCCAGGGTGGTCGGGGAGGTCCTGCGCCTCAATGGCGAAAACTGCACCGTGGTCGGTGTCATGTCCAGTAGCTACCGGCTGGGAGTGTACGGCGGCCCGCAATTGTGGACGCCACTCGTCTTCCCACCGGAGAGCGTTCTCCCCGCAGCTCGCGGGGACCGCCGCCTGGAAGTCTTGGCTCGCCTGAAATCCGGGGTAAGCATTGAAACGGCAAAGGCTGAGATGGTGGCTCTCGCCCAACGCTCCGAGCAAGCTTATTCCGGCACGAGCAAGGCTTGGAGCGCCACGGCGATGTCCATCCAGCACTACATAGCCGATGAGTTTCAGGTTGGCATGAGGCTGCTGATGGGAGTGGTCTTCTTTGTCCTGCTCATTGCCTGCGTCAACATTGCCAGCCTGCAGCTTGCGCGCGGCGCCGAGCGCCAGAGAGAGTTCGCCGTGCGCGCGGCTCTGGGCGCGAGTCGTTTCCGCCTGGTCCGGCAACTGTTGGTCGAGAGCCTCCTACTTGCTTTGGCTGGCGGCGGGCTGGGCCTGCTGCTCGCTTCCTGGGGTGTGGACTTGCTCCGCAGCGGCCTTGAGGCGCTCGACTCTGGAGTTGCCAACTCCGTCGGATCGGCGGCGGCTGAAGTCACCATCGATCGCACCGTCGTGGCCTACACGCTCGGCATATCGGTTATGACAGCCATCCTATTCGGCTTGACGCCCGCTCTTCACCAGACGGCACCGGATCTTCACTCGACACTCAAAGAGGGCGGCCGGACGGGTTCGCAGAGCAGGGCCCGCCATCGGACGCGCAGTATCCTGGTGACCGCGGAAGTGGCCCTGGCGCTGGTGCTCCTGATCGGCGCAGGATTTGTCGTCCAGGAATTTCTCGACAGGGTTCACGCTGGTTTCGGAATTGACCCGAATCAGGTCCTGACGGCAAACATCTCTCTTTCCAGCACGCGCTACAAAGCCCCCTCCAGGCAGGTGGCCTTCTTCCAGGAAGCCATTCAAGGCCTCGAAGCACTTCCTGGCGTCATTTCGGCGGGTGCCACGAGTCCGCTGGTACTTGGTGATTACGAGCGCACCGTCACGTTTAGCATCGAGGGCAAGCCTGCGATGGCACGCATGGAGAGGGCGCGGGCCGATTACTTCGCGATCAGCCCCGATTATCTGCGCACGCTCCGGATACCGCTGACTCGCGGCCGCAACTTCTTGCCGTCCGATGCCGCGCAGGCCCCGTCGGTGGCCCTCGTAAACCAGGCATTTGTTCGGCGTTACTTCCCGAATGAGGAGCCCGTCGGCAAGCGCATTCGGCTCGACACCAGCGGCTCGGACCGCCCGGATTGGAGTGAAATCGTAGGCGTAGTTGGTAACGTGAGAGACTCGTTTGACCAGCGGAACGATATGCCCCAGTCCTACGAGCCTTATCTCCAGAGGCCATCCTCCGTGATGACTCTCGTTGTCCGGACGCGCTCCGACCCGGCTTCCTTCGCTCCGATGTTACGCCGCGCTGTCTGGGGCGTGGACAAAGACCAACCCATCACTGCTGTCCACACCATGAACCGGCTAATCGCCGAGTCCGGCTCCAATTCCCGCGTCATGAACATTCTCATGGGCACCTTCGCGGGTCTGGGGCTGGCTTTGGCTGCGGTGGGGGTCTTCGGGGTGATGGCCTATACGGTGGCGCAGCGCACCCATGAAATTGGAATCCGCATGGCCCTGG
>DASXTD010000585.1:0-2723 GCA_036505655.1 Chloroflexota bacterium | reverse complement strand
CGGCCGGAAGATCGCGCACGATTGGATTCCACGTGTCACCCGCATCAGTCGAGGCGTAAACCTGCCCGCCGGTGGTGCCGAAATAAATGCCGCACGAATCGAGCGAGTCCACTGTCATCGCGTCACGCAGCACGTTCACGTAACAGTCGCGTTGGGGCAGACCTTTCGTGAGTTCTTCCCATTCGTTTCCGCCGGTCCGGCTGCGATACACGCGCAGTTTGCCATCGGGCGGAAAATGCTCGGAGTCACTCTTGATTGGCACGACGTAGATCGTCTCTGGCTCGTGCGCGTGAACGCCGACCGTGAAGCCGAAATCTGACGGCAGGTTGCCGCTGATCTCATGCCAGTTGTCGCCGGCATCGTCGCTCCGCATCACGTCCCAGTGCTTCTGCATGAACAACACGTTGGGCCGGGTTGGGTGCATACCGATGCGATGGACACAGTGGCCGATCTCCGCGGTCGGGTCGGGAAGGAACTCCGAAACCAGGCCCTTGGTGATGGTCTTCCACGTCTTGCCACCGTCCTCGGTGCGGAAGGCGCCGGCGGAGGAAATAGCCACGAACAGGCGGTCGGGCTCGGCGGGATCCTGGAGGATCGTGTGCAGGCAGAGACCGCCCGCGCCGGGCGCCCAAGTCGAGCCGGTTCCAGTTCGCAGGCTCGGGAGCTCCTCCCAGTTCTGGCCGCCGTCGGTGGACTTGAACAGCGCTGCATCTTCGGCGCCGGCGAAAACGGTGTCAGGGTCACTCAGAGACGGCTCGAGGTGCCAGATGCGAGTGAACGACCAGGGGCGAGGCGTGCCGTCGTACCACTGGTGGGTGCCCGGGTCTCCCTGGTAGACAAACTTGTTGCCGATGGGCTCCCAGTTGCGGCCGCCGTCGTTCGAGCGCTGGATCTCCTGGCCAAACCAGCCCCGGCTCTGTGAGGCGTACAGTCGGTTCGGATCAACCGGTGAGCCGCTCACGTGGTAGACATCCCAGCCTCCGAACAACGGGCCCTCGATGTTCCATGTGTTCCGCTTCCCATCACTGGTGCAAATGAACGCCCCCTTGTGCGTCCCCACCAGTACGCGCACACCAGTCATAGCACCACCTCCGCTCCATCAGTCTCCCACAGCGGCGGAGAGACAAGCCAGTACCTATGGTGCCGAAGCTACGATGCGCGCCGTCCAGGCCTTGTAAAACACTCGCTGCTGAGCCGAAACGATTGTTTTCGCCTTCGCAACAGCGCCATACGCTAATTTGGTGGCATAGCCGAGCTGCTCGTCTCGGGCTATGAGGTCGAGCTTCTCCTGCTCGGTCGCATCCTTGGCCAGCACGTAGGCCCAGACCTCGGTGCTGGTCGGATTGATCGGATGCCAGACGTGCAAAATCTGAGAGTCCCGGCTGAACGAAGCGTTGGGAAGCAGGAGCAGGTCATCGGGTCCCAGGTGGTCAGCCGCGAACTTCCAATTGGCGTGCACGTTCCACTTGTAGACCACGCTGGTGAGGTCAACATGGGCAACCCGAGAGGCCAGTAGATCTAGCATCGGCCGAGCCTTAGCCAGGAAGTCCTCGAAGGGCTCCGCCGGAGTGTCGAACGTTCCAAAGAGCAGACCCTCGTACCGCGCCAGGCCGGCCAACGAAATCAGCCCCCAGTCGTCTCGATTCAGGATGGACTGGAAGGCCCCACCGTAGCCGGCCATGGCTACGAACTTCCCGTCCAGGTCGTACGTCCAGCCATGGAGCTCGCACTGGATCCTCGTCAGAGAACCTCGATCGCCCGGGCACAGCCGATAGCCGGCGTGGCGACAGGTATTGATGAACGCGCGGAGCTCGCCCTCCGTATTGCGGAGCACGATGATGGATTGGGTTCCCATCCGCGTGCGGACCCAATCGCCTGGATTTTGAAGCTGGTTCTCGTGCCCCAGGAACAGCCAGCTGCTTCCAAAGATCTGTTGCACTTCAGTGCGGTAGATCTCGCGGTCAGCAAAGAGAGCCGCGTCCAGGGTGCCCCGAGCCAGATCTGCCAGCTTTGCCGCATCCCTACCGCCCGGGGTCCGTTCGAAGTCGCGGACCCGATAGAGAGGTGGGAACAAATGGGGATTCCTGCCCGATGCTCGGGGTTAGCCGGCCAGCGTTCGCAGGCGGTCGTCCAGCTTGGAGAGCCGCTCGCGGAGGGCGTCGAGTTTTTCGCGCTCTTTGGCGACGACGTCGGGACGGGCCTTTTCCACGAAGCCAGGGCGGCTGAGGAGGCCTTCGGCGCGCTCGACTTCGGAGGCGACCTGGGCCCGGTCGCGCCCGAGCCGGGCCTGCTCTTCGCCGAGATCGACCAGATCCGCGAGTGGGATGTAAACGGTGGCGGTTTGGGCGACCGCAGTTACGGCGCGGTCGGGCTCGGACGCAAGCCGCTCGACTACCTCGATGGGGCGCAGACGGCTACCTGGAAGCTCCCCGATGAGCGGAGCCAGGCGCCGGTAAAAGTCAGTCTGGCCGGGGGCGACGATCGTAGCGCCGACCCAACGTCCGGGATCGACCTTGTACTCGGAGCGCAGGTTGCGAACCTTCTGAACGAGCTCCATGAGCCCTTCCATGTGGGCTTCGGCCTCGCGGTCTGTGGTGCCGGAAGAGATTGGCCAGGGAGCGACGGCGAGAGCGGGCGGGAGGTTCCCCCTCTCCACAGGATGTGAAGAAGGGGGAGAGACGCCCTCACCCCTGCCCTCTCCCAGAGGGAGAGGGGGCTGGAGA
>DASXTD010000584.1:0-5911 GCA_036505655.1 Chloroflexota bacterium | reverse complement strand
AGAGCTCGACCAGGAGGTCCTGAACGGGCTGTGCAAGCCGGACAGCGAGGTCTTGTGCTCGCTTTCAGTAGATCGGTTGAATCGGGCACCCGGCACCGCGGAGAGCCTCAACTGGGTCACGATAGCGGGTGCTATGGACCCGTTACCGATGACGTTGATCGACTACGTTCCTTGCTACCGATCCCCAGCCGGCACGGGCATCGGCGCGACTTTCGGATATTGGCAATAGGACTGGCCTAGTGCGGGAAGCGGGTACCCAGGCCAATGTCGTCGAAGTAGAGCGCGCCGCTATCCAGGAGCGACATGAGGTAGGGCCAGTTGTCCCGGCGCTCAGAGCCCTCGGCGGCGCCCGGGTGCGACTCGCGGAAGCGGCTACGACCGGCCGCGGCCATCTCTGCAGACTCCCGGGATCGGCGCGACATTTCCTCGACGTCCAATGGATTGAGCGGGCGCGGCGGCTCATGCGGGCTGGTCATCCAGGCGATGCGGCAGAGCGTCTCGAAGGTGAGGGCACGGCCAGTGGCCTCTTCCACCGATCGACCGACCACGAGCACGCCGTGGCGGCTGAGCAGAATGGAGTCTTTGTCGCCCAGCGCATCCAGCATGGGAAGCGTCTGCTCGACGGTCTGAAGCGTGATGGACCGGTCGTAGACGGGGATGCCGTCGGTGGCCATGCTGTACGCGCCGGGATTGAAGCCGGCGAACAGGGGATTGAGCGGCACGTTATTGATCGAGCAGAGCAGCGCGCCGGGCGGGTGAGCGTGAATCACCGCGTTGACGTCGGGCCGGCGCTTGTAGGTCTCGGTGTGGAGATAAATCTCGGAGACGCGGGCCACGCCTTCGGTGTCGCCAACTGGTTTGGCGTTGGAATCAACCCGAATGATGCTGTGGGGCTCGGCATAGCGTAGGCCGTTGTCCACGTGCGGGCGCCCGCGTACCAGGATGTCATCGGAACCAGGAACTCGATGACTGACGTGCCCGGTTGAGCCTGATACGAGGCCATGCTGGGCCAGGATTCGGCAGGACTCCGCGATCACCTGGCGCAGATGATCGATCTGGTCGCGACTGGCCGTGGCCTCTTCTGCCTTCGCCATGTTCTGCTCCGCCTTTCTTAGTAAGACTAACTGTGCCTGGCTAGCGAGCGCCGTGCTCTCGGTAGAAGCGTTCCGCGCCCGGATGCAAGGGTACGCGATGGGCGTCGATGGCGATCCGCCGCGGAGGTCGGTCAGTTCGGACCGATCGCGGTCCCAATCGATGAACTCCCGCCGCCGGTACAGGGCATCGACCATCTGGTAGGCGGTCTCTTCTGGGAGTCCCGCGTGGGTGTATAGGGGCCAACCGCTATGTTAGCTCTTTTTTACGTCCGTACTCTGTCCCAGACTGATTGGAAACCGGCGCTACCGGTGTGACAAACTCCGAATAGATGGCTCACCTACAACGACGTACGTCTGCTGATCTGGTTGAGGCACTGCGCGAAGCACGCCGGCGCAGCCTCGATCTCATCGTGGATCTCACTCCAGAGCAGCTCCTCGGTCCACGCATACCCATTGTCAATCCAATGCGATGGGAAATCGGCCACGTCGCGTGGTTCCAGGGCTACTGGGTGCTCCGGCATTTCCTGGGTGGTGCGCCGATCATTGAAAACGAGGACGCCCTCTACAACTCGGCCACAGTTCCCCATGATTCTCGGTGGTACCTGCCACTCCCGACACGCGACCAGGCGCTCGAGTACGCCGACCGCGTGCTTGATCTGGTAGCCGAACATCAGGAAGAGCTGGCCACCGGTGCCGGGCGTGACGGATACGACGGACCGTACTTCATGGAGCTCGCCCTGCTCCATGAGTGCATGCACGCAGAAGCCTTCACGTATACGCGACAGACGCTCGGCTACCCGGCTCCCAGGATGGGCAACTCCAACGCCCCCGCCGGGCAGAGCTCGGACCACCTCGCCCCTCTCCTGAGCGCGGACGCCGACATCCCTGGCGGTGTTCTGTTGCTGGGTAGCGAGCCGGATCAGCCCTTCTTCTTCGACAACGAGCAATGGGCCCATCCGATTGAGGTCGCCCCATTCCGCATGTCACGAACCGCGGTGAGCTGCCGAGAATTTCTGGATTTCGTCCAAGACGGGGGATATCGGCGGCGCGAGTTCTGGAGCGCCCCCGGCTGGTGGTGGCGGAACAGTGCCGGCGCCGAGCATCCAGTTTATTGGCGCTCGGAGGGCTCCGCAGGCTGGCTCCGCCGACACTTCGACCAGTGGGGACCGCTCGAACCCGACCTCCCTGTTCTCCACGTGAACTGGTACGAAGCCGACGCTTATTGCCGGTGGGCAGGCCGCCGATTGCCGACCGAAGAAGAGTGGGAACTGGCCGCCACCGCGGAACCGCGCGCCGACGGACGCGGCGTCAGCGAACGCAAGCGCATCTATCCGTGGGGCGACGAGCCCCCCACATCCGCCCAAGCCAACCTGGACTGGCGATCCATGGGGTGCCTACCCGTAGCCGCCCTACCCGAAGGCGACAGCGCTTTCGGGTGCCGACAGATGATTGGCAATGTATGGGAGTGGACGGCCAGCGATTTCCACGCGTTCCCCGGTTTCAGCCCCGGCCCTTACAAGGAATATTCCGAGCCCTGGTTCGTAGGTCACAAAGTGCTGCGGGGAGGATGCTGGGCGACCCGTTCGCAGCTCATCCGCAGCGCTTATCGCAATTTCTATCCGCCAGATCGACGCGACGTGTGGGCTGGCTTTCGCACTTGCGGTGGCGATGCCTAGTCGCCTCCACATCTGCGTCGTTACACCCTCGCTCCCACAAGTTCGCACCGGCAACGTGATGACCGCGGACCGGTACGCTCGCATCTTGCGTGGGCTAGGACATCGCGTCGACTTGCAACTGGCTTATGAGGGCGAGCCGTGCGACATGTTGATTGCCCTCCACGCTCGCCGCAGCCACCCGTCTATCCGTCTGTTCTCCGAGTGCTACCCAGGTAAGCCGCTGATTGTGGTCCTTACTGGCACCGACCTCTACCAGGACATCAAGAAAGACGCGGACGCCCAACGCTCGCTGGAGCTGGCCGATCGGCTGGTCGTCCTCCAGCGAATGGGACCGGAAGAGCTTCCGGGCTCGGCCCGCCCAAAGGCGCGAGTGATTTATCAATCCAGCCCGCCCTATCGCGGGAACACGCGACGCCCCAGCACCTATTTCCGGGTAGCCGTCATCGGCCACCTCCGCTGGGAAAAGGACCCGATGCGAACCGCCACGGCCGTCCGCGAGCTCCCGTCGACCTCGCGCATCCGGGTGCTCCACGTTGGCGCCGCCCTCACTCCCGAACTGGAAGCGGAAGCCCAGGAAGAGGCTCGCACCAACCACCGGTACCAGTGGGCAGGGCCGCTGCCGCATTGGCGCACCCGCCAGATCCTTGCCCAGAGCCACGTGGCCTCGATCAGCTCAGTTATGGAGGGCAGCTCCAACGTACTCTGCGAGGCGCTGACGTCTGGAACACCGGTGATCTCATCGAGGATCAGCGGCTTGATCGGAACGCTCGGGGAAGCGTACCCGGGCTATTTCCCGGTAGGAGACACGGCAAAGCTTGCTGAGTTGCTACAACGCGCGGAATCAGATTTGGACTTTTACAGCAGTTTGGAGAAGGCTTGCGCCCACGTTGAGCCACTCGTTTCTGTCGAGGCTGAAATCGCGGCTTGGAATGCGTTACTCGCCGAGTTTTAGCCGCACCTGACCCTGACACCCAGCTCAAAAACGGGCCGAGCAGCCTGGCCTTACCTTAGACCGAACGGGAGACCGAACGGGCGTCTTCGGAGAACGGATCGCCCCTCTCTTTCTCGCCCCAGCCTACCCCCGGAACGGCCAGGGGCGCGCTCTCGCCGGTGCGGAAAGAAAGGTGGGACCCGCTACCTAATCCTCAGGCTCACTGTGTCCGCGTGCGTCGTCACCGCGCTGTCCGATCCGGTCCCTGTGATCGTCAGCGTATAGCTTGCTTTCGGCGTCGATGCAGTGGTCGTGATCGTCAGCGTGGAGCTCGCGCCCGCCGAGGTCGGCGTTACCGGGTTAGGGGTGAAGCTTCCCACGGCACCGGCGGGCAGCCCCGTGACGACCAGACCCACCGGCGAGCTGTACCCGTTCGACGCTGTCAAACTGACCGTATAGGTCGTGGTTCGCCCCGCGTTGATGTTCCGAACGCCAGGACTGGCCGAGATGGTGAAGTCCGGCGGCGTGGCACCGGCGCTGACCACCAGGGTCACATTAGTGCTGTGGATCGTCGCTGGCGTGTCAGTCCCGGTTCCGGTGATCGTGAGCGTGGAGGTGCCTGCCGGCGTGGTGGCAGCGCTGGTTATCGTGAGCGTTGACGTCGTACCGGCAGAGGCCGGGGTAACGGCAGGCGGGTTGAAGACAGCAGTCGCGCCCGTGGGCAAGCCGCTAGCGCTCAGATTGACCAGGGAGCCGTAGCCATTCAGGGCAGCGAGCGTCACCGGGTAGCTGGTGCTGCTACCGGCAGTGACCGACTGCGAGGAAGGGTTCGCGGAGATCGTGAAGTCAGGTACTGTTGCCACCAACGACTTGAAGGCGCCTGTACCGTTGGGCGTCCCTAGCCCCGTCGGCCCATCGTAGCTAGCCCCGGCGGTGCACATGTACGAGCCACCACAGGCCCCATTACTGCCGGAGGTCACGTCGAAGAGAGCGGAAGGATTCAGATATGGCAGCGAGGCGAGAGTCGTTGAAGAAGGAGCGTTTCCGGCGAGGGCGTAAACGGCACTGATGATCGGCGAGGCCACGCTCGTGCCTCCGAAGACCAGCCAGCCGCTGCTGCCCCCAGACGGCGTGCTGTCGTAGACCGCGACACCGGTGTTCGGGTCGGCCACGGCGGACACGTCCGCCACCGTCCGGCGCGGGCATCCGGAATCTGTCTGCCAGGAGGGCTTAGTAACGTACGCGCTGCACCCGCTGCCGGCGCCACTCCAGGCCGTTTCCGACCAGCCCCGCGAGTTGGTGTCGGCGGTGAGGTGCGTCCCGCCGACAGCAGTCACGTACCGGGAGGCCGCCGGAAACTCAACGCCGTAGCCACTGTCGCCGGAACTAACCGTCACCGCCACACCCGGATGGTTGTAGTAAGCCTCGTAATTAGTCTCGCCAAGGAACTCACTGGTGCCGTAGCTGTTACTGATGACGTTTGCGCCCATGCTGGCCGCCGTGTTGACGGCGGTCCCCAGATTCGTCAAGCTGTTCGTGGTGGCTTCGACCAGGAGGATGTGGCAGTTCGGGCAGAGGGCGCTGGCCATGTCGAGGTCGAGTGAGATCTCCTGGGCCCAGCCGCCGTTGGTCGATGGGTACGACCCTTGAACCCCGGCCTGGTTCACTTTCTTGAAGCAGCCATTGGCGGTCGTGCATGGTGAAAGGCCGAACTGGGAACGGTAGACGGCCAGATCGCTTTCCGCGGTGGGGTCATCGTAAGCGTCTACGATCCCGATGGTAAAGCCCGTGCCGGCGTCCGTCGCCACCGGCATTTTGTAGGCTGATTGCAGATCGGTGGGCCAGTAGCCGGATGGGCCGGTAACGGCGCTGGGTAGGGCTGCGCCGTCGGTCCGCAGAATGGCGTGACAGCGCGCAGTTCCCGGTGCCACCGGCCCGGGGCACACAGGCACGTGGGAGGTGGCTGTGCTGGGCAACGCGGGCGGGTGCGTGGGTCCCAACGGTTGGGCCGCCGCGCCTGGCACTACGCTCAGCGTTAACAACAAACTGGAAAGTGCCAGCATCAAGCGTAGAGTGGGGCGTCGACCCATGAGTCACCTCGCGGCCAGGGATTTGAGCGAGGCCCTTGGGCACACCCATCTAGCCGACTTACCTAACTACAGAACTCCTGCACCGTTACGGGACGTCGCCCCCAACGGGAACATTACCCG
>DASXTD010000583.1:0-3482 GCA_036505655.1 Chloroflexota bacterium | reverse complement strand
GCCCGACTGTAGTCAAGCACATTCCGGATCACCCGCCGCGCCCTCTCCACTTCTTCGACGATCCGTTGCGAAATCCGTTGCAGCTCGGCGGGACTGGCTCGCTCCTCGACTAGCAACGAGTTGTAAAGCATGATCGACGTGAGTGGATTGTTGAGCTCATGGGCGACCTTAGCAGCTAGCTCACCGATGGCCGCGAGACGATCGGCACGGATCAGAGAAGAGTGCAGAGCACGAAGCTCCTGAAGCTGAGACTGCACCTGTTCATACAACCGCGCGTTCTGAACGGCAAGCGCCGCTCGTTCCAACAAGGCGGAAAGGGCCTCGTATTCAACGTGTCCGAGGGGTGGTCCAGAACGACGGGCGACGGCCACGAAGCCCTGGGACCCCCGGCGGGATGGGATCGCTACCGCACACAAAGTGCTAAGGTGGTCCAGGTCCTTTCCATTCGTTCGCACCGCTTCGAGATCAGCCGGCGTCATCGGCCGAGCCGCGCCCAGCAAGGCCTGGCGGGCCCGGAAGTCGCCCCGCACCAGGTGGCGGAAGGCCTCGGCCCCGGGTCCTTCGTCTACCTCGTCACAGTAGGCGGGTGGCCGCCGACTTCCCCCGTAGAGGTGAACGGCGGCCAGGTCTGATTCGGTAAGTTGACGGGCCTGGCTGATGGTCGCCAACAGCACGCCCTCCACGGTCAGACTGGCCGCAGGCGCGTGCGCAGCCTCCAGGAGGGCCCGAGTCCGCCGCAGTTCCGTGGCCAGGCTGGCTTCCGCTCGCCGCCCCCGCTCGACGACCACACCTGACAAGAGTGCAATGGTCACGATCCAGAAGTCCCAGAAGGCCATTCGAGCCAGGTCCCCCAGATCGGCTCCAGCCGCTAGTACTCCCGCCGCGAGCGAGACCATGCTCACCATGGGAGCGTACAGGAGGTGCATCGCGCCGTATCTCATCGAATGCACCACGATAAGGGGTAGGTAGATCACCGCGAATGCCGATTGGATGCCTCCGGTCAAGGCGATTGCCGCTGCCAGAAAGGCGCTGTCCGCTGTGAAGAGCAGATAGCCGCCGGCCAACCAATTCGGGCGGTAGGGGATCAGGAATCGAGCGATGCAAAGCGTGTAAACGCCGAACGCGCCCACCACGACATACATTGGGACCAGCATGTCACCAACATGGAGCAGCGGGAGCACGGCGGCGGCCGCCACCACGTCCACGCCGCGTAGCCAGAGGGTGAATCTCTCAGTGCGCAGCGTAGAAGACACGTTTGGCTTGGGGCCGGTAGAAGGCAGCCGAGCCAGTGAAAGACCTTCCCCGAGCCCCGCAACCCGGTTGGCGACCTGATCCTGAATGCGCTCAAAGCCGCCCCACACGGCGAAGGGAGTCAATCGCATGCGGCATCCGGGGGGCTGCCAAAGGTCAACAGGTGGGCCCAGTTTCTCAGATCCTGCCGCTCGTACATGCCACTGCCCATTTCGGTGAGCCGCAGAAAGCCCCGTTCCACGCCAGACTTGGTACGGACCGTATCCTCCAATGCCCGCAGGGCTAGCCGCTCGTCCGCCAGCCGGCCGCGTACTCGTCGCAAAGCCGCTTCGTGGCAATGGGCTCCGGATCGACCCAGCTGGGCGAGTTGAGCGGCCTCGATCGAGACCGCATTCAGGGTGCCTTCGCACTGCTCTCGTGGCCAGGTGGCCAGATCGTTGGCTAGCCGCAGCACCCGGCTGCACTGCTCAGCGATCTGGGTCAGACTCCCCAGACCGGGCAGGATCGAGTCGTCGTCATAGAGCGGTAGGCTCCATAGAAATGGATGCTGGAGGGTCCATGACCCGTAGTACAAGTATTGATCGATGTTGGTCGTGTGGGGGGCAGCAACGCGGCCCGATGCTCTGACCTGGTGCGTGTAAAAGAAGCCATCCAGTAGCCGCACCAATCCGACTGCAAACGTCGGCTGCAGATCGACAAAGCTCGGATGCTGAGCCAATGAGTTCTTGATGGCAATCAAAGCTTCCGCGAAGGGGGTGCTGGCGCTTTCACCGCCAGGTCTGATCACGGCAATGGTTCGACATTCCTCGGCAATAGAGCGGAGCTGTCCGAACTCGATTGCCCCTTCGTCGAATAGATCGTCCATGGCCAGATTCCACAGCTCCCACTCGACGGCCGTGGCGATGTCGGCGACGGGCAGGCGTGGCATCTGGAGGATCCGGAAGATGCTGAGCGGCAACAAAGTGTCCGCATTGAGGCTGGGGAAGCGAGCCAGCCATTTCTGAGCGCTCTCCCACACGGCAGGAAGCAAGCGCTCGACCGTTTGCGCCTCGAATTCAGTCAGTGGCGGGAGGAACTGGTCACGGAGACCGTCATCCTGCAAAAGGCCTCGGACAATGTCCACGGCCGCGTGGGTCTTGGGCATCACACTCAAGCGGGTACCCTCTCCTGACGGCGGGCATAGTCATAGAGCGCGCCCAGGATGGTGGCCTGCACGATGTGGTCCGGCCGATAGAGCGCCTTCCCGCGCCACAGCGCTGGCTGCTTTGCATCTTCGCGGTGCTCGGCCAGGTAACTGGCTCCTCTGTCGGCGGCTAAACGCATCTCGGGATGCTCGGTCAGGCGCCCATCGGCGATCGTCTGCAGGCTCGCCAGCGCGAGAGCTGTCTCTTCCGGATTGCCACCCTCGACGCCCCAGGAGCCATTCTCGTGCTGCTCGTCCATCAGCCAGTCCAGAGTGGGCCGCAGCAGCGTCGGATGGGGTGACAAGGCCCGGGCGCACTGGTGAGTAGCGTAATAGGGGGAGG
Organism: Chloroflexota bacterium; assembly: GCA_036505655.1. Taxonomy (GTDB): domain Bacteria; phylum Chloroflexota; class UBA6077; order UBA6077; family SHYK01; genus DASXTD01. The sequence continues at coordinate 705 of DASXTD010000583.1, read as the reverse complement.
CATGCCACTTATCCAACCAGTGGCCTTCTGGGGAGCGGGCCGACTTCAGATACCTGGTCAGCTTGCTCACCAGAGGACTGACCTCGAACTCGGGCGGGACGTCTGAGAGCGCCTCGAGGATGTGAGCGTTGGCCCCTACTGACGGATCGCGCTCGAACGGGAAGCAGTGGAAGTGATCACCGCCTTCATAGAGCCAGAACACCCGTGGATCAGGTCCATAGCCATGCCCACATAGCAGCTTGAACACGACCGCCGTATCATCCGAATCACTCAAGGGCCACTCTCCCGTCCAGCCCACACCGGTCGACGTCCAGCAGGAGGCCAGGCGATCCAGATGCGGTTTAATGAGCTCCGCATCAAGTGGCAGCCCATCCAGGTAGTAGAGGACCCAGGCCGTCTCGAAAATCTCGAATGGATGCAGAAAAGCGATGCCACCGTCTGTTCCGAGGTGAGCGACTCGGTACAAGTAGTCAAGCGCAAGCGGGTTGCATTCCTTGGTCAGCAGATAGGCTGTTGCGGACGGCGAGCCTCCCACGGAACCGTTGGGCGCCTGACATCGTTCGCTCAACAACGGAATCAGCCGCTCCCCCTGGTGCTCCAGGGAGGTGGTGAGCGTTGTTGCCCCTCCGTAGATCGCGGCGGGGGGGATGCGACTGAGCTTGTCGGCTCGTCGAGATTCAACGTGCTTCCACGCTTCGTATGGAA
>DASXTD010000582.1:0-4051 GCA_036505655.1 Chloroflexota bacterium | reverse complement strand
AGCGGTACGTCCTCGCCAACGGCGGTGATACTGAGTCAGTCCTGGGCATCGAGTGCTTCGCGGAGCCTGACGAGGAGATCCGCTACGTCGAGTCACTCGATCGGACGATGGAGAAGGGCGATTTCATCACCGCGATTAGCTACTTCTTCAAGCAGGGGATGGCCGGGCACGACCATCTTTTCATCAGCATTGGCCCGCCTAGCCACGAAGCTGAGGCGCTAGTCGATGCCTGCGCCCAGGGTACGGACGCGCTGCTAGCGCGCATGCGGCCCGGCGTCCGCTCGGATGAGCTGTTCGAGGCCGCTCATGAGAAGCTGGAATCGCTCGGGTTTTTGGCGCCAGGCGGGGACTTCCACCACGTGGGTCTTGAGATTCCAGAGGGCTACGGCCCTGCTTACGTGATCGACGAAGGATTCGAGCATTTGCCGCGAGGCCGACGCCCATTTAAGGTAGCCCCTGGCATGGCGTTGGCCCTGCAGGTGCACGTCAAGGATCACGAGGGCCGCGGAGTAGAAGGCGGCCAGTCCTACGTCATTACCGAAAATGGATATCGGCCGCTGGGCAACATCCCGCCCGTCCAGATTTTGCAAACGAGTGCGTAACTAGCGCATAACACATAAGTAGCGTGCAAAGGGAGATAACAAATGCTCACGAAAGAACAGAACGAGCTCATTTGCCAGGTCGGCCCGGGCACGCCCGGCGGAGACTGGTTCCGACGGTATTGGATTGCGGCCGGCTTCTCCGCGGATTTTAAGCCCGGCGGCCAGCCCAAAGAAGTTCGCCTTCTGGGTGAGGACCTGGTCATGTTCCGCGACATCGAGGGACGCATGGGCCTCCTCGGCTTGCGCTGCTCACATCGTCTCACCAAGCTGGCCTATGGCCGGGTCGAGGATGGAGGCTTGCGATGCCCCTTCCACGGCTGGGTCTATGACGTGGAAGGCCGCTGCCTCGAACAGCCGGCCGAGCCCGTCTCATTCGCGGATCGCATCCGCCACCCTTCCTACCCGCTCGAGGAGCTCGGCGGAGTGATCTTTGCGTACATGGGACCGAAGGATAAGAAGCCCCTGCTTCCCCACTACGAGACACTCGTTCGAACGGACGGCGGGCGCCAGCAATACTTCGACGTGTCAGGCGGCAACTATCTCCAGCACGTCGAGGGCGCAGTGGATACGGCGCACTTCTCGTACCTGCACCAGTTCAACTGGACCAAGACCAAGGACCTGGTGAAGCAGTTCACCACCCCCGAGATGGATTTCGAGGAGACTGACTGGGGCATCCGCCACACGTCCGATCTGCCTCACGTTGCCTACAACAACATGCTGCGCGTGTACACGCACTTCTTCATGCCGGCCGGCTTCATGCTCCTGCGGGGCGATTTCCAATCCGGCGGCAAAGAGGGCATGACGAAGACGCAGGCATGGTTCACTCCGGTGGACGACAACAATACCATGCGCATCAATGTGAGCTGGGCCCCCGATGAGCACTCGTTGCGCCCGATTACCGACCAGATGACGCCCGGCCAGGTGCTCGCCGGTGGCGGCGCCTACAACGCCTTCGATCGGCCGGTGACGCACGACTATTACCGCGATTACGACAACGTAGATACTATCCACGGCATCCCGATGAACCATTTCCGGGCCCAGGACATCATGGTCAATGAGTCTCAGGGAGACATGTGCGACCGCACTTTCGAGCACCTGGGCGGCCAGGATCACGTGCTCACCCTGATGCGCAAGATGATGTTCCAGAGCATCAAGGACGTACAGGAAGGCCGCGATCCGAAGCACATCATCCGCGACCCCGAGATGAACGACATCTACTACATTCGGGGCCCCGAGGCCGCCGAATACATCTAAAGAAACGAGTACGCATATTCATTAGCCCAGGCCGTCAGCGGCGTGTCCGCGCGGCGCCTTAGCGCACTAAAGAGAGGTAGCGTTGCACTTCAGCGAACAACTTCAGGTCCCGGCACCCTTGGCAGATGCCTGGGAGTTCATCTGGGACACGCAGCGGCTGGGCCGCTGCCTGCCCGGATGCGTGAGCGTCGCTGAGGTCACTCCCGGCGAACTCTACAAGGCGCGATTCGAAGATCACGTAGGGCCTTACAAGGTCGGCTTCGATCTGGATATCAAGGTCCTGGAGACGGTACCGATGGACCGAGTGCATATCCAGGCCAGCGGCCGTGACCCCAAGCTGGGCGTCACCCAGCGAATCGACCTGACAGTGGCGCTGACCGATGCGGGCGAGGTCGGCACCTCGCTGGCTGTGGAAGCGGAGGTCGAGGTGCTGGGCAAGATTGCGACACTCGGGCAGTTCGTGATCAAGCGGAAGGCCCAGGACGTCGTCAAGCAGTTTGCCCACAACATCGAGGCGGAGCTCCAGCCGGCCACTGCCGGAAGCTGAGCAACACCCAAATGATCGTTCCCTTCAAAGTGCTCACTCCAACGACTGTGCCCGAGGCGTCGGCGGAGCTCGAACGGCTGGGCGACGCGGCCCGCATCTACGCCGGTGGCGCCGAGTTGCTGCTGCTCATGCGCCAGGGCCTGGTCGAGCCCGACTACCTCGTCAACATCAAACAAGTGCCCAACCTCCACGGCATCGAATGGGATGGCCAGGTACTTCGGATCGGCGCATCGGTCACCCATCGCGAATTGGAATACGCCTCGATGGTCCACCAGCATGCGCCCACTCTAGGCGAGGCCGAGCGTCACATCGGCAATATCAGGGTGCGCAATCAGGGCACTCTGGGCGGCAACTTGTGTTTTGCCGATCCCCACTCGGACCCTGGCACGGCACTGCTGGTGCATGACGCGACCGTAACCGTGGCTGGCCAGGGCGCCCCCCGCCAGCTCCTACTGGACGATTTCTTTGTCAGCACGTACGAGACGGCACTCGATCCCACCGAGTTGCTCACCGAGGTTCAGGTGCCACAGCTATCCGCCGGCTGGGGTTGGTCCTTCGAGCGTATCGAGCGGTTCTATCGCCCCACCGTCAACGCTGCCGCGGCGATCCGGACGGACGACGGTCATATCGGCGAGGCCCGTCTGGCCGTCGGATGCGTCGGACCTCGTGCGCTCCGGTTGCGCGACCTCGAGCAGAAGTTGAAGGGAATCCCACTGGGAGAGGCGTCGCGTGTTATCGCCGACTCAGAGTCCTACCTGAATGATCAACTGGAGCCGGTCGGCGACTTGCTTGGAGCGGCTGATTACAAAATCCACGTGACGAGTGTGCTGCTCGGCCGCGCTGTCGAGCACGCGCTTGCCAGAACTGGAACACGATGATGAGCGTAGCGATGGGCGGAGCAGACCCGATGCCCAACAGTTGGCTTGGTCAGCAAGCGGTATTCGTCAAATGAGTGAAGCAACTGCACTGCAGACGGTCCAGATGATCCCCATGACGACCACAGTCAACGGAACCGCCTGGTCCGGCGAGGTTCCCGCCGAGGAGGTACTCCTCGACTTCCTGCGCGCTCGAGTCGGGCTAACCGGCACCAAGCGTGGCTGCGAGTCGGAAGTGTGCGGCGCCTGCGAGGTCCTGGTGGACGGCGCTCCGGTCAGCTCCTGCAACTATTTCGCGTTTGAGGCCAATGGCCGCTCGATCACGACGGTCGAAGGCATCGCCGAAGGCGACAAGCTCCATCCAATCCAGGAGGCCTTCATCCGCAACGCGGCGGCCCAGTGCGGCTACTGCACCCCCGGCCAGATCGTCTCGGCCGTGGCACTGCTGCGGGAGAACTCGTCTCCGACCTATGAGAGCATCGCCCACTGGCTAGTCGGCAACATCTGCCGCTGCGGCTGCTACCCGGCTATCGCCCACTCGATCATGGAGGCCGCGGCGGAGCTGCGCGGTGACCCGTTGCCCACCCGGGATCACACGGGGTCACCGGCGTCATGATCGGGAAGGGCTCATTCGGCTTATTAGACTCCACGGGGCTTCACAGTGGATGATCCGTCATCCGGAATTTTCCCGGTTTCGCGGGCACATAAGGAGTAAGTAAGTGGCCCAGGAGACAAGCGGAACCACCGGCCGAGTTCATCCTGAGCTCGGTTAC
>DASXTD010000581.1:0-1803 GCA_036505655.1 Chloroflexota bacterium | reverse complement strand
CATCCGCTCCAGGAGGCCTTTCACGAGCACCACGGCCTTCAGTGCGGCTTCTGCACGCCCGGCATGCTACTCACGGCGCTCGATCTGCTCCAGACCAATCCCCGGCCCACCGAGGCCGAGATCCGTCAGGGCCTTTCCGCGGTGCTCTGCCGCTGCACGGGCTACCAGGGGATCGTCAAGGCGGTGGCGGCGGCCGCGATCAGGCTTCGTGGTTCCGCCTGACCTCGATGGGCCCATGGCGGTCCCATGGAAATGAACACCCTCAGCAAGAGGGGACGCGTCGGTGACATCCCCCCCGGGCTCCCACCGATTTCGTGGCGATTGGGAGTTGCCCGACGCCCGCGACACGATCATTCCCCTTGCAGCAATGAATTGGTTGCCACGGTTGACGCGACCCGTACGCTGACGGCCAGGATCAATCGACGCTGCCGTCACCTACTGGATGACCTCGTCGGCACGCTGCAGCAGCGATGGCGGGATCGTCAACCGGAGGACCCTGGCCGTCTTGAGGTTGATGACCAGCTCGAACTTAGTGGGCTGCTGAACAGGCAGGTCGGCGGGCTTGGCGCCCTTGAGGATTTTGTCGACGTACACGGCTGCGAGCCCAGCCATGTCGACGAAGCTTGCGCCATATGCCATGAGCCCGCCCGCCTCAACGTACTCGCGGAACGCGAAACTTGTGGGTAGGCGGTTCTTCAAGGCGAGCTGGGCGATTTGCACGCGCTCGCGGAATATGGGAGAGGACTCCAGCACGAAGAGTGCCTCGGCGCGGGATCGCATCGCGATTCCGAACGCGCTTCTAAAGTCGTAGGGCGAATTGCCCGGCAACTCCTGGGGCTGAAGCCGAAAACGCATCCGCGTGGTTGCTGCTTCCACCTCCCTCAGTTGGTCGATCGTAAGAGGATCGGAGAAGACGGCGACGCGTTTAACAGTCGGCAGCATTTCCTTGAACAGCTCGAGCCGTTTGGCCGTCAGCTCGAGGTGGCGGAAGAATACCCCTGTGACGTTCCCACCCGGTCGAGCGAGACTAGCAACGTAACCCAGCGCAATTGGGTCGTAGTTAATCCCCACCATGACGATGGGGATCGTGCTTGTTGCTTCCTTCACGGCACGCGCTGCGGGTTCGGTGGGCGTAACGATCACATCCACCTTGAGACCAACCAGTTCGGTAGCGAGACCGGGAAGCTTCTCGACCCGCCCCTCGGCGGTCCGGAACTCGATGGCGACGTTTTGACCTTCGACATAGCCCAGCTCGCGCAGTCTTCGTTCAAAAGCTTGGCCGAAGGGCCCAGATCGAGAAGCAATATTCAGAACGCCGATCCGCGGCACCTTCCCCGCTACCTGCGCCTTGGCAGCGAGCGGTGCGGCAAGGAGGCCGCCCGAGACCAGCGCCATGAAGGTGCGCCGCTCCATCGATGGTTCCTGCCGAACGCCGTCTCCGAATCGGGGGCCACACGGGGCTGGGAATAACCGGGTCGGGTCCATGCAGGAGCCCTCCTTACAGGCTGGGTCGGGAGTCTAGCAGAGTCAGTGCCGCTGAGATTTCTCTCCGAAGACGTGCCCAACAACGCCGAATGCGCCCCGCTTGATTGTTTCCCCTTGGAGGGATGCGACCCTCTACGCGGCGCGGGCTTCTCCCACCAAGGGGAATGTGAGCAGATTTGCCACCAGGCTGGGTGGCCCGTTGGGGATCCGAACCCGTCTCCAAGCCGGCTTTCCGGTGCCCTTCGCTCTAAACTTTTTGTCGTTTCGAGCGCGCCACTTTGCTCGACACTACCATCTCGCTGCCTGAGGGTGGCCAGA